>NZ_OW968186.1:1200000-1500000 GCF_943169635.2 Fenollaria sporofastidiosus | reverse complement strand
ATGCATCTGTCCTAGATCTCTTTAGTGGGACAGGGCAGATTGGTATAGAATTTTACAGTAGAGGCGCGAAGGATGTTTATTTAGTGGATAATTCTTTTGAAGCCGTTACTGTAATCAAAAAGAATTTAGAAAGCTTGGGGCTATCTAATGAGATAAATCTTATGAAGGTGGATGGTTTAAGGGCACTAAAAGGTCCACTCAAGGAGATAAAATTTGATTATATCTTTCTAGATCCACCATATAAGCAGCACGAGCTTCTAAATGAGGTACTTAAAACTATAGTAGAGATGAATTTACTTAGCGAATGTGGCGAGATTATTATAGAAGAAAACAAGAACTATGAACTAAACGAAACCATTAGCAACGATGATTTTGATATCGATATCAGAGCAATGGGTGACAAGAAAATATTTTTTATAAAGAGGAATTAAATGAAAGCTATTTATCCAGGTAGTTTTGATCCTATAACTAACGGTCACATAGACATCATCAATAGATCAAAGGACATCTTTGACGAGTTGATTATAGGCATAACTACTAATGTACAGAAAAAACATTTATTTACTATAGAAGAAAGAAAAAAGATGATAGAGGAGATTTTTAAAGACGAGAAGAAGATTAAGGTAAAGACATTTGACGGCCTCTTAACTTCATTTTGTGAAGAAGAGAAGACGAACTTCGTTATCAGAGGTTTAAGAGCCGTTTCAGATTATGAGTATGAACTTCAAATGGCGATGGCGAATAAGTCGCTTAATAAAGATTTAGAGACTATATTTTTAGTAGCATCACACAAGTTCAACTTCCTTAGTTCTTCGATTGTGAAAGAGATTGCATACTATCATGGAGATGTATCGGCACTAGTGCCAAAAAATGTTGAAAATGGATTGAAAAAGAAATACGAAAGGGGTTAAAAAATGGATGTATTAGGTCTTATCGATGAGATTGAGGACATTGTTGAATCAGCAGGTTCTCTACCTCTAACAAGTAAGGTTTTAGTTCAAAAAGAAGAGTTACTAGACATCATTAGCGAATTAAGAATAAAGCTTCCAGATGAAATAAAACAAGCTGCATGGATTAAAGAAGAAAGAGAAAGAATTATTAGCGAAGCAAATAAAGATGCAGAACAAATTATCAAAGAGACAAGATTAAAACTTGAAGAGCTTGTAAGCAAGGAAGAAGTATTAAAAGAAGCTAACGAAAGAGCAAAAGATCTTATGAACAAAGCTCAAGTAGCATCAACAAACTTAAAGCGTTCTTCGCTTGAATATTCTGACAAGCTACTAATGAACGCACAAGAGAACCTAAAAGAAATGATTACTACTTTGAACGAAAACAGAACAGAACTTAGAAAGATGGCTGCTAGTGTTAGTCAAGAAAGCCAAGTAGCACAAGAAAAAGAAGAAAAGTAAAAAAATAAATGCGAAAGTACATATACCTTCGCATTTATTTTTTTGTTTTTTTATAAAATTATTTTGCCATAGGTGAGTTAGTCGACTTACCTTCAAGAGCCTCTATTGCGTCTTTAAATACTTCGGCAATAGTTGGATGAGCATATATCATATTTGATAAGTCTTCAACACTTAAGCCATTAGCCATAGCTATAACAGCGTAGTGGATCAATAAGTCAGCGTCTTTACCAATGATGTGGCAGCCTAAGATCTTCTTGTGATCCTTTGTAGATAGTATCTTTATAAAGCCCTTTGTTCCACCAACTGCAAGTGCCTTACCGTTTGCTTGGTACATAGACTTTGCCTTGTCATACTCAACGCCTTCTTTTTCAAGCTCTTGTTCAGTCTTACCTACTTGAGCAAGTTCTGGAACTGTATATAAAACAGCTGGAACGATGGATAGATCAGTTTTTGGTTCAAGGCCAGACAACTGTTCAACAACGTGGAAGCCTTGAGCTGTAGCAAAGTGAGCTAATTGAGTGTTCTTGTATATAACGTCGCCGATAGCGTAGATGTTGTCATTTGATGTCTTTAAGTTTTCATCAACTAAAACGCCACCGTCCTTTGTTTCAACTTTAGCAGCTTCAGTGTTAAGACCATCAGTGTTGCTTGCTCTTCCTAGTGCAACTAATACATATTCAGCTTCATACTCTTTTAAAGTATCCTTACCAACCATTTGAGTAGTTACTTTAAGCATATCGCCAGATTGTTCTATCTTCTTAGAGTGTTGCTTAGTTGCAAACTTTAGATTTGGATTCTTAAGTATAGATTGAAGTCTCTTTTGTATTTCCATATCTGCTGTTTTGAACATATTGTTACCGATAACAGTTACATCAGTACCGAAGCTTGCATATATAGTCGCAAACTCAAGACCTATAACACCTGTACCAATAACTATCATTGACTTAGGTATTTCTTTTAAGCTTAGTAGAGTAGTTGAGTTTAAAACCTTTGGTAGGTCGCAGCCTTCAAGTGGCTTTATGTCCTTTGATCCAGTTGCTATGATGCACTTATCAAAAGTAACGTTTTCTTCGCCGCCATCGTTTAAAGCGACTTTAACTTCATTTTCACTTACGAATGAAGCAGTACCCTTTATTAGCTTGATGTTGTCATAAGTAGAGATTAAGTACTCGATACCATCTCTAAGCTTAGTCATAACATCTTGCTTTCTTTGATAAATCTTTTCAGTGTCAAGTCCATAGCCATCAATTTTTACGCCAAATTCTTCCGAATTTTGTACTTCGCTATAAAAATCAGCAATCTTAACCATAGTCTTAGTTGGTATACAGCCAATGTTTAGGCAAGTGCCACCAAGCAAGTTCTTTTCAACAAGAACTACATCATTTCCTAGTTGGGCAGCTCTAAAAGCGGCTTCGTATCCACCAGGACCTGCACCGATAATTAGTAATTTCATGTATATGTCCTCCTTTATTTTTTTCTTATACAATAATTATATCATATATTGTCTTATTTTTAAGAAATATTTCATACACTTAGTAAATTAATCTTATAAGCATCTTTTACGTTCATGCCCTTCATCAGATAATAAATTTGATCATTATTTACCGTCATCTCAAGGTCTAACTTGCTCTCATGACTTAAATTATCAAGATCTTTGTACTTGCTAATGATATTTAGCTTGCTATGTTTTTTTATCTCTTTTAAAATTTTTTTTCCTTTTACATTTGCACATAAAGGAATTATAAAATCATATTCTTTGTCTCTTGAAACACTATCTTTATAAATGTTTAATAGCATTGATAATAAAAATCTATTGATTCTGCTCTTTGAAAAGTTTTTTATTGAGACCATATCCATAAATTCATTATAACTCTTCGCCTCATAGATGTATTTTTTAATATAGTTTACAGCGTCTTCATCATATTCAAAACACCATGTTAAATTCTTTTCTCTTATGAAAATGGATTTAATATAAGAAAAATATTTTTCTAAGTCAAGTATTTTTTCTTGGGGAAGTGCTGGGACTAAACCCATTACATCTTCACCTTTATATATAAGAGAGCGTATGTGACTTGCACTTGCTATACCATCGTCATCGCACTCATCATTATAGCCGGGGCCATGTCTTTGCACGGCAAATGGCTTTATCGTGCTCTTTGTTTCGTCAAGTGCACTTATATACTTATAAGCAAGTATATTATTTGATTTACTCATTATGTCACTTGATGTTAGCTCATTAAAGCTTAGAGCATATGCCCTTGAGTAAGAGAGGCCACTATTCAAATGCTTTTTAATTAGCTCATCAAATACATTCTTCTTAGCCTTCATTATTTCATCTGCTTTTCTAAGAGTCTCTATACCATCTTCACTTCCAAAGCTTAGGTAATCTATTACGTTTAGTTTATTTAGTATAGTCACAGCGTTTTTCGCAAATATGTCTGCAGGAGCAATAGAAGAGAACAGTGGCAGCTCTAGTACAAGGTCACAGCCACACTCGCAGGCAATTTTGGCTCTTTCATACTTAGAGTAGGCACTAGGAAGACCTCTTTGCACAAAATTACCACTCATAAGAGCAACCACGGCATCAAGACCTAGCTCCTCTTTACTTTTACGTACATGGTAGAGGTGACCCTTATGAAATGGATTGTATTCACAAATAATTGCAGCTATTTTCAACTTTTTCCCTTCTTTCTTAAAAAACACTTGAAATTTTCTATGTTTTATTATATCATATATATGTATTTTGTTAAATATTTAGGGAGGTAAAAATGAAAATATTAGTAATTAATTGCGGATCATCATCATTAAAGTACCAACTAATGAACATGGATGATGAAAGCGTAATCTGTAAAGGTTTAGTAGAAAGAATCGGTATCAATGGCTCAAAGCTTACTCACAAAGTAGAAGGAAAAGAAAACTTTGTAGTTGAAGAAGACATGAAGAACCACAAGGACGCTATGAAGCATGTATTTGATGCACTAGTTAATAAAGAACACGGCGTTGTTGCTTCACTTGATGAGATTGACGGTATCGGTCACAGAGTACTACATGGTGGAGACATAATAACTGACTCAACACTAGTTACTGAAGATGTAAAGAAGACTATCGAAAAGTTCATCTGCTTTGGACCACTTCACAACCCAGCAAACCTTATGGGTATAGAAGCTTGCGAAGAGCTTGTAAAGGGCAAACCAAACGTTGTTGTTATGGATACAGCCTTCCATCAAACAATGCCAGCTAAGAACTACATGTACGCTATCGACTACGACCTATACGAAAAGTACAGACTTAGAAAATACGGTTTCCACGGAACTTCTCATAAATATATAGCACATAGAATGGCTGAAATACTTAATAAAGATTTATCAGAACTAAACATTATCAACTGCCACTTAGGCAATGGCTCAAGCTTAGCTTGCATTAAGAATGGTAAAGTGTATGATACATCAATGGGTGTTACACCGCTAGAAGGACTTGTAATGGGTACAAGATCAGGTGACATCGACCCAACAGTAGTAACATTCCTTTGCGAAAACGAACACATCACACCATACGAAGCTAACCAATGGTTAAACAAGAAGTCAGGTGTGCTTGGAGTTTCTAAATTAAGCTCAGACTTCAGAGACCTTGAAGAAGCAAGAGACAAAGGTAACGAAAAGGCAGGTCTTGCACTTGATATGTTCACAAACAGAGTTAAGAAATACATCGGTGCTTACATGGCTCAAATGCCAGAGCTTGACGCTATCGTTATGACAGGTGGTATCGGAGAAAACTCTGACACAATGAGAAGAGAAATTCTTCACGGACTTGAACACCTAGGCATAGAACTAGATGACAAGAAGAACGATGGAACAAGAGGAAAAGAAGTTAACATCGCTAAAGACGGAGCTAAGATTAAGATCTACATTTGCCCAACAAATGAAGAGTTAATGATAGCAAGAGACACAAAAGAAATTATTTCAAAATAATTTAAAATAAAAAAGAAAAAGTCTTGACAAAAGACACAAAAAACAGTATAATTGTAATGTTATAAATGTGAATTAGTATAGAAATACATTTACTGTAAGTTAAGGAGGTGTTTTTAATGGCAGTACCTAAAGGACGTACATCAAAACAAAGACGTAACAAAAGAAGAGCTTCATCTTATACATTAAGAAAAGCAACATTCGTTGAATGTCCTCAATGTCATGAAATGAAAAGACCACACAGAGTATGCATGAGCTGTGGTTACTACAATGGTGAAAAGGTTTTAGATGTTGAATAAAAAATACTCAGGTTAATCGCCTGAGTTTTTTTATTGTTAGTGTTTCCACTATGTTAACATGATTTGTAAGGGTTTGTAGTAGGACACATAAAAAAGACTAAAGAATTTAAAGAAACATTTAGAATAATAAGAAAAAATGGAAAAATATTACCATAGATATTATATGATAATATACTAGAAAAGGTAATCAAAAATATGAAAAAGTATTGAATTTTGAACAAAATTATGCTAAACTATAGTTAAACAAATAAAGATGAAGTAATAAATAATAGAATCGAGAAATACCGTAAACCTTTAGGTTTATCGCAACATAGATTTAAAAAAAGCAGTGATATCAAAGACAAGTATAAACAAAATTATATGAGGAGGTAAGAAATGAAGAATATAAAAAAACTTTCAATAGCACTTGTGCTTTTTGCATTAGTTTTTAGTCTGAATGTAGTAATGGCTGCGAAAAAAAGTAACAATGAAAAATGTTTTTCAAGTAAGACTTTTTTAGTAGAATCTAGAGATACGAAAGGATCTACGCATTTTAAAATCCGCTTGTTAAAAGGAAGTGTAGCTATTTTTGGTAGAGAGAAATGGGAAAAAGGTGATACCGTAGTTATTAAGCTAAAGTCTTTAAAAGGAAAAGATTTAGAAGTAGGTATTTTACCTGCCGAAGATATTAAAGCTGGTTGGGGCTATAATGATTATGGTGCTCCTATAAAAAAGAGAAAAACCCAGAAGATGATGTAAAATTTACTATTCCGAATGATGGAGAATATGGAATTTACGTTAAAGATATGAAATCAAATGCTTTTCTTTTCTAGAATTATTTAGGGAAAAAAATAGTATCTACAAAGTCGGAAGGAAAAATCAGAAAAAGATCATGGTCATGAATTAAATAAACATAATTGTATTGAATTTGAGTTAGAAGTAAATAAAAATTTATAAATCCTTTAACTAAAACAGAAGAATTGAAATAAAATTATTATCATAGCTCTTGTGGTAGCATACCTGACTCCGATGTTTATTATAAAAGCCATTAAAAGTGATGGAGATAGATCTTAGCATTATACAATTTTGTCTGGAATATGTCTATCTTTATTCCTTCTATATCTAACAGCTTTAATAAACAGTTGATTAAATTTATTATAAAAATGATGTAAAATATCTTCAGAATATTTTAAAACGATTAAGATTAAAACTTAGTCGTTTTTCTTTGTCAAAATAAGAAAGAAAATAAAATGCAAAAATGTTTCTACTAGGTCCAAGTGATTTGGAGCAGTTCCAAGTGGGACAAGGAAAAACAAGGACTATCTCAATAAATACTAACGCAAGCACAAGTATAAAATAGGCTAAATTGATTTATCAGCCTATTTATGATATAATATAGATTAATGAATAAAGAAGACTTAAAAGAGCTGCAACCTGTAGATCCATTGAAAGAGGTATTAGATATCCTGATTAACTATAGAAATAATATTTATTTAGACAGGAGGAAATAAAGTGAGTCAAGAAAATAAGATAAATCAATCTTGCTGAGGTTCAATACAAAAACCACTGGTACAGTGGAAGAAAAACAAATTGCCCCAAATGTCACAAAATAGGAGAAAAGGTTAAGAATATAACTGTAAAGCATATGGTATCAGAAAACCTTATGGGAAAGGTTGTAGATGAAGAAACTTACTATTTATGTATGAATGAAGATTGTGATGTCGTGTATTATAACTTAAACAATGAAAGAGTTTTTATAAGGAAGATGTAAAAGTTCCTATATGGTTTAAAAGGATGCAAATCCCAAATATATGCTATTGCAACCAAGTTACAGAGCAACAAATTATAAACGCTGTTTTAGATGATGGTGCAAAGAATATTAAAGATATTATTAGACTTACAGGGCAATGAAAATGCAAAGTGCGAAATTAACAATCCTTTGGGTAAATGCTGTAGTCCTCTTATTCAAGAAACCATCAATAAAGCATTAAATAGCAAAAATAGTTTGCGACAAATAATTTATATAGTACGTCACAACAGTAATAAAATTAAAATAATAAAAACTATAAATTAAAATTTTAGAGGTTCAGATGTAAAAGTCTGGGCCGCTTTTTATTTTCCCCGGAAAGGAGGTTGCCTATATGGTAAATGATGAAGTTAATAATAAGGCTATAAATATTGAGATAAAAGTGGCTCAGTATTCAGCAAAGGCTATTTTAAAAGCTATGAAAAGATTATAGAAGATGCCAATGAAAAAGTCAACAACTTGCAGATTATATTAGTGAAAAAGAAAAACCAATTCAAGGAAACTTAAGGATATGGTAAAGAAAGGTCATCTGGAAAATATTGATAAGCAAATCGAAAATAAATTCAATGCTTTTAAGGATTACGCATAAAGGCGTAAAATAAATTGGGGTTTGTTAGAGATAAAGATACAAGACTTTATATTAACAATACAAACTACACAAAAGAAATGAATAATGAAAATTGGAAAAGGTTGGAAGATTTATTTTAATGCGTTGTTAGATGACAAGAAATTTAATAATGAAACTTTTAAAGAGATAGCATAAATGTTAACTCTTTTTATTACAAGAAAGGAGTTATATGAATAAATTAGAACAAATAAGACAAGAGTCAAAAGAAATAATAAGAGACAAAATTGATGATACAGAAGAAAGACTAAGGCAACTAAAAATCAAGAAAAGAAGATGTTAAAACAAGACATAGAAAAAGAAGAAAAGAAAGAACTCATAGGCTAATAACAAGAGGAGCAATCTTAGAAAGACTTATAGAAAATGTAGAAGAACTAACAGATCAAGAAATAAAAATCCTACTAGAAGCGGCAAAGACAATTATTATTAATATCTAATTTTCTATGTGCATTAGCGATAATATAAAAACTTGATTTAATAGACAAAATAATGTATAATATTTAGTGATTTAGATTGGAGGCACGTATGAAATTATTAATTGATACACAAGGTGGCGACAACGCACCTGTCGCAATGTTAAAGGCCGTACAAAAGGCAAAGGCTGAAGATAGCTCTTTAGAATTTATTTTATTTGGCGACAGGAAAGAGATTGAAGAGGCTCTTGGTTCTGACGCAAAAAATTATGAGATAGTTCAAACTGAAGATGTAATAACAAATGAAGACGAAGCCGCTTTATCAATAAGAAAGAAGGATAAAGCATCCATAGTCCTAGCGTCAAAGTACTTAGTAGAGCATGATGATGCAGATGCCTTTATATCATCTGGATCAACTGGTGCGCTTTTAGCAGCAGCTATGCTTATAGTTAAGAGGATAGATGGCTTCAAAAGAGCTAGCATACCAACATTCTTACCAGGACTAAAGGGACCAACACTACTTTTGGACTCAGGTGCAAATGTTGACTGCGAACCAGAATTTATTTATGAGTTTGCAAAACTTGGCTCAAAGTACGTTGAAAAGCTTCTTGGCATCGAAAATCCAAAGGTTGCTTTAGTATCTAACGGAGCTGAAGCTAAGAAGGGTAACGAGCTTACTAAGAAGGCTCATGAGATTCTTAAAAACTCTGAGCTTAATTTCATTGGCAACATCGAAGCGAATGAGATACTTACAACTGAAGCGGACATCATTGTTCAAGATGGCTTTGTTGGCAACGTAATCTTAAAAGAACTTGAAGGTATGAGTAAAGTCTTTGTAGGCAATGTTAAGAATTTTATTATGCAAGATAAAAAATATTTCTCGTCTGATGAGATGAAGATGTCATTTATGAAAGACTTAATGTCTCTTATGGGACTTACTAAGTATGGCGGATCACCAGTATTAGGAGTGAACAAAGCTATAGTTAAGGCGCACGGCAACAGTGACGAAAAGGCATTTTATTTAGCTATAAGAAACACTGTTGACCTTGTTAATTCTAAAGTTATAGATTATTTAAAAGAAAACTAGGAGGGACTATCTTGGAAGAAAAATTAAAGAGATAATTGCTAAACAATTTAAGGTAGATGTTAAAGATTTAAAGGACGAAACTACTTTTAAGGAAGATTTAAAGGCAGACTCTATCGCCATAGTTGAACTAATTATGAATCTAGAAGATGAATTAAATGTAAGCTTGGATGATGATAGAGTTACAAGCGTTAAAACAGTTGGAGAAGCAATAGCACTAGCTAAAGAAGCGTTAAAATAATGAAGATTTATGATATATCCGATGCTCGCGAAAAGCTCAAAAGCTTGCAGGCGATTATCGGATATAATTTTAATGACGAAAATTTACTATACACAAGTTTAGTTCACAAGAGTTCACAGGAAGCTAAGACCTTAACTGCGCCATACAACGCACAGAGCCTAGAGTTTTTAGGTGACAAAGTATTATCTTATGTCTTGGCAAAATATTTATTTGCTAAGTATATTAATAAGGATGAAGGTACTTTATCTAAGCTTATAGCTATGTTTGCTAAGGCTTCATACCAAAATATTGTTGCTAAAGAGCTTCACTTAGAAGACTACATTTATATGGAGGCAAATTTGAGGTTCAATATTGATAAAACGTCTATACTTGCTGATCACTTAGAAGCACTAATAGCAGCTATTTACTTAGATTCAGGCATTGATGAAGCTGAAAAATTTATTTTAGATAAATATTTAAAGAATGCACACATGGTTTTGGATGCGAATAATGATTTTAGGAATTATAAGAATATCTTGATTGAATATGCACAAAAACATGGTTTAGACTTAGTATATACTTTATTAAAAGAATATGGTCCGGACAATGATAAGATTTTTGAGTACGCTGTAGAGCTTGATGGGTATAGAGCCATTGCTAGAGCTAAGAATAAAAAGACCGCTCAGCAAATGGCATCCAAAGAGCTTGCACTTGAGATGAAATTGATAAAATGAAAAAAAACTATATAATACCAATTTTTATACCGCATCTAGGCTGCCCAAATGATTGCATCTTCTGCAATCAAAAGAAGATCGCTAAGGACTACGATGCGCAAAAAGAAGAAAATATAAAAAATGATATAGAAAAGTATTTGGCGCTATATGAAGGAAAGCAGGATATAGAGCTTGCTTTTTATGGAGGTAGCTTTACTGCACTTGATTACCCACTTATGCTTAGCTACTTAAAGCTTGCGAATACATACATCGATAAAGGCCTCATAGATAGCATTAGGATATCGACAAGGCCGGACGCTATAAATGAAGAAATTCTTGACGAGCTTGAAAAGTATAGAGTGAAAACCATCGAACTTGGTGCACAGTCAATGAATGATGAGGTTTTAGATGCACTAAAGAGAGGTCATAAGGCGGCTGACACCATTCGCAGCGCTAAAATTATTAAGGACAAAGGATTTACCCTTGGCCTTCAAATGATGGCGGGCCTATATAAGTCTACAGAAGAGATGGATATTGCTACAGCTGAAGCGATAGCAGCTCTGGAGCCTGATTTTGTTAGGATATATCCGACACTTGTCATTAAAGATACTGAACTACTTGACAGACTTGAAGATGGTTCGTATACATCATTAGATGTAGATGAGGCGGTTCATACACTTAAAAGAATTGTCACTATATTTGAAGCAAAGAACATTGAGATAATCAGGATAGGTCTGCAAACGACTGATAACATACAGCTAGGTAAGGACGTAGTTGCAGGGCCATTTCACCCAGCGATACGCTCATTAACTTATGAGGCTATCTACCTTGACATCATAGAAGAATTTATTGAAATAAATAAAATTACTAATGATTTCACAATAATTTCTTCTAAAAAGTAGCTTCCTTCTTAAGCGGCTCGAATAAAACGAATAGAAAGAAAATATAAATAAATATAAAATAAATTACGAGATAAAGGGATCTTTGATGAGGACGATAGGCTAATGTTTTACGATGGAAGCCCGCAAAGTTACTCATTTAAGGATCTTATAAAAGAATAAATACGAAAAAGGGCAAGTATTTTGCGTTTAAATAAATTAATATTGAAGGGTTTTAAATCCTTTGCAAATAAAACTGAAATAGTCTTTACCCCTGGAGTTACAACTGTTGTTGGACCTAATGGTAGCGGCAAGAGCAACATATCTGATGCTGTTAGATGGGTTCTAGGAGAGCAAAGCAATAAATCACTTAGAGCAAACAAGTCAAGTGACGTTATCTTCCAAGGGACTGAAGAGAAAAAAGCACTTGGCTACGCTCAAGTAAGCATAATATTTTCAAATGATGATAATTCTCTACCTGTTGAGTACCAAGAGGTAGAGGTAACAAGACGTATGTACCGCTCAGGTGAGAGCGAATTTTTGATTAATAACAAAAAAGCTAGGATGAAGGACGTTAGAGAACTTTTCCTAGATACAGGTGTTGGTAAGGACGGCTACTCCATCATTGGTCAAGGTAGGATTGATGAGATACTATCTAATAAACCGGAAGACAGAAGAGCCATATTTGAAGAGGCATCTGGTGTTAGTAAGTATAGATACAAAAAGGAAGAGTCATTAAGAAAACTTGATAAGACTGAGGCAAATCTATTAAGAATAAAAGACATACTTTATGAGATAGAGCAAAATGAAGCAAGACTGAAGAGTGAATCTGAAAAGGCTAGAGAGTTTAAGGGCCTTATGGAAGAGTACAAAAAGGTAGATGTATCTATTTCATACAGTGCTTATGAAAAGATTGAGAAGAACCTACTTAAATTTACTGCCGACAAAGACAGACTAGTTGATGAATTAAAGCTAAGCGAGATTAAAAATAAAGAGGTTGAAGAGAGCTCTGCGCCATTACAAAGTGAGCTTAAGAGGTACGAAGCGCTTATTGATGAGATTAAAGAGCAAAGAAATAAAGACCTTAGAGAATTTGATATCAATAGACAAAAGCTTGAGATCAATAAAGAAAAGTTAAACTCTATCGAAGACAAGATACTTGACAATAAACTAAAAGAGAAAGAACACGCCAATAAATTATTAGAATCAGAAGAGAAGATAAAAACTTTATCGCAAGTTAAAAAATCTAGCGAAGAGAATCTTTTAAATATAGCGAAAGACTTAGAAGCGCTTAAGAGCGAAAAAGCATCCTATGATAAGACAAGTTATGATGAAGCTATGAACAAGGGGCTTGAACTTGATAGAGAGCTAGAGGCTACTAAGTTAGGAATTGCAAATTATGAGAGCAATAAGACTACAGAGAGGGAAAAAGCTAAAGAACTTGAGAAGAAAATTCTAGAAAAGGAAAATGACTTAAAGAAGCAAAATGATGAGTTTAAGAAAGCTAGTGAAGGCTTGGATGACTTAAACAATTCTTTTGTAGAGAAGGACAAATTGTATGAAAAAGCAAAGAACGATATCGCTTCAAGATCAGATGACTTAACTAGGTCTAAAGACTCATACTTTGCTTTGGAAAATGACCTTAAAGTATTGCAAAAGAGTTATGAGATGCATAAGAACCTAGAAGAGAACCTAGATGGTTATTACAGAAGTGTTAGAGAGATTTCTAAGGCTGCAAAGAAAAACTTCTTCAAGTCTGACTCAAGTTTATTAGTTGATATATTTAACTGCGAAGAAAAGTATTCGCTTGCTATAGAGTCAGCACTTCAATCAAACTTACAAGCTATAGTCATAGATAAAGATGACGATGCTAAAGAATACATCGACTTTTTGAAGAAGAATAACTATGGTAGAGCAACTTTCTATCCACTTAACAGATATAAAAGCTATGCGAGTGAAAACTTTGGCATCAATGATAAAGATGCTATAGACTTTGCGAGTGAACTAATTACCTTTGATAAGAAGTATGAGAATTTATTTAAGAGTCTGCTTCAAAGAACGGTCGTTACAAAGACTTTTGATGCAGCACTCAGAATATCGAAGACTTATAAGCAATATAGATATGTAAGTTTGGATGGACAAATCATAAATCCATCTGGTTCTATAGTGGGTGGTAGTCAAGTTAAGTCATCATTTATTTCGCGTAAACATATGTTAAGTAAGCTTATGGAAGAGATCAATGATAAGAAAGCCGCTTTAGATGAAGTAAAGACTTCAGTGATTAAAAAAGAAGAAGAGATTAAGAATGAAAAGTCTATTTACGATAAGCAATGAAGAGATATTAAGTATCAATGAAAAGATTGATATGCATAAGAAAGAAATAAATTCATTAGAGATCAATATCAATTTTGCACAAAGAGATATCAGTCAAGCAAAGAAAGAACTAGAGGATATCAAGGTTTCATTGAATGCATTTGATGAGAAAATCGTTCAAGCTAATAAGGATTTAGAAGCTCTTAAGGAGAAAAAAGCTGAGCACGAGAAGAAGATAGAATTAGAAAAAGAACTTATCAAAGGCTTTGAGGAAGAAAAGGATAGACGTAATGAAAAGCTTCTTCAAATAAGTGTTGAAAAGTCTACCTTAGAAGCAAAGCTAGAAAGAACAGTTGAAGATATTGCTCTTTCAGAAGAATATATAGCTAAGTCACAAGATATAAAGGCAGCGCTTGCTAGTGACTTCAAAGAGCTTAGTCAAAACAAAGAAGCGCTTGAAAGTGAAAACACTAGCATAATGGATTTCTTAAAGAAGAACGAAGAACTTGAACAAGTATACATTGACAAGATAAATGAAAAACAGATGAAAAGAAAAGTTTTATCAAAGATATTTGAACTTCAAAATGAAATAAAAGCTTGTCAAGAAAATATTATATCTATAAAAGACGAGATAAATAAAAATGAGGTCTTACTTGCTCGTAACGAAGTAATGAAGGATAACATCAAAGAAAAGTTATCAAATGACTACTTTATTAACATTGAGACCATAGACAAGGAAAGCCTTGTTAAAGCAAGCACTAAGGATCTAAGAGAGCTACAAGAGAAGATAGATGTACTTGGCGAAGTCTCTCTATCTTCAATCAAAGAGTATGAAGATACATTAACAAGACTTGAGTTCTTAAGAAAGCAGTTTGATGATATGCAAGAGTCAAAAGAGGACCTATTAAATATAATTGACGATATCGATGAGACTATCAAGATAAAGTTTAAGGACAACTTCAATATCATACAAGGCTACTTCTCTGAAATATTCCAAAACCTATTTGGCGGCGGAGAAGCTAAGATTTATATTAGTGATGAAAATGATATACTTAACTCAGGTATTGAGATAGAAGCGCGTCCACCAGGAAAGAGCATGCAGTCCTTAAGTCTTTTATCTGGTGGTGAGAAGACTTTAACAGCTATAGCATTATTGTTCGCAGTTTTAAAATCTAAGCCATCGCCATTCTGTATACTTGATGAGATAGACGCTGCACTTGACGATGCAAACATCAGTAAGTATACTGCCTACCTTGATAGAATAAAAGAGGAAACACAATTTATCCTTATCACACATAGAAAGGTAACTATGGAGATATCGGACGCTATATATGGCATTACTATGAAAGAAAAGGGCATAAGCTCTATACTTTCGATGAAATTAACTTAAGAGGTGAAATATGTTTAATTGGTTTAAAAGAAAATAAAGATGAAGAAGTAATTGAAATTAAAGAAGAAAAGATTGATATAGTTAAAGATGAGACTAGAGAAGAACAGGCAGTCGAAGAGACTGAGGAAAAGCAAGATATTGAGTCAAGCGGAGAAGCACAAGTAGAAGAAAAGCCAGAGGTCAAAGAGGAAAAATCATCTTTCTTTAAGAGGATGTTCTCTGATCTTGAGAAGACGAGACAAAACTTAAATTACAAACTTCAAACTGTCTTTAAAGGCACAGACATCAATGATGACTTCTATGATGAACTTGAAGAGGTTTTAGTAACATCCGACATCGGAGTAGAAACTGTTATGAACATCATTGACAATCTAAAAGAAAGAATTGTCAGAGAAAATATCTTAGATAGAAAAGATGCCTTCCCTATACTTAAGGATGAAATAAAGAAAATCATGAATGACAACGTTTCATCAAGAGATTTAAAACTTGAACCATCTCCAGCCATACTTTTAGTTGTTGGTGTCAATGGTGTTGGTAAGACAACTACCATAGGCAAGCTTAGCTACCAATTTAGAGAAGAAGGTAAGAGTGTTTTGATTGCTGCAGCAGATACCTTTAGAGCCGCTGCCATCGAACAGCTTAAAGAGTGGGCAAACAGAGCCAACGTTGACATCATTGCTCATGAAGAGTCAGCAGACCCAGCAAGTGTTATTTTTGATGCCATCATGGCGGCTAAGGCAAGGAAGACTGACATACTTATCTGCGACACAGCAGGCAGACTTCACAACAAGCAAAACCTAATGAACGAGCTTAACAAGATTAAGAGAGTTATAGATAGAGAGTTCCCTAATGCTGTTAAAGAAAATTTATTAGTACTTGATGCGACAACTGGACAAAACGCCATCATACAAGCAAAGGCATTTAAAGAGACAAGCGACATAACAGGTGTATGCGTTACTAAACTTGATGGCACTGCAAAGGGTGGTGTTATCATTGCACTTGAGAGCGAACTACATCTACCTGTTAAGATTATAGGTGTCGGTGAAAAGATAGAAGACCTTCAAGCCTTTAATGTCGATGACTTCGTAGAAGCATTATTTTAAAAAAAGCAAAGAAAATGATAAAAAGGTATTGACAAACGTCAATCTATATAGTATTATATTAACTGTCAAGCAAATAGCTTGACAGTTTTTTGTGAGAGAACACTAAGTATGATGCGTGTTCTACATAATGATTGGATGATAAAATGAAAGTATTAGATGATTATATATATATCGGAAGGCTCTTAGACTTCTACGGAAGCCTCTTAACAGAGAGCGAGTACAAGTCGATTGACTACTACTACAATGAAGATTATTCATTAACAGAGATAGCTGAGCTAATTTCTATATCAAGACAAGCAGTGAGCCTTAACATTAAAAGAGCTATAGACAAATTAAAGTCTTTCGAGGCAGCACTTAAGCTTATAGAAAAGTTTGACAAGAAGAAAGAAGACAAAGAGAAATTAGAAATTATATTTCAAGGTCTAATCGAAATTGACGATATAAATGAAATTAAAGGAAGAATTAAAGAAGCTAAAGAGATTATAAACGAGATGTAAAAGGAGCAAGAATGATATTCGAGAGCTTATCAGAAAAACTACAAAAAACATTAGACAGCCTAAGAGGCAAGGGAAGGCTTAGTGAGAAAGATGTCGATGCTGCACTTAGAGAAGTAAAGCTAGCACTTCTAGAAGCCGATGTTAATTATAAGGTAGTTAAAAAATTTATAGATAATTTAAAAGCAAGAGCCATCGGTTCTGAGGTTATGGAGAGCTTAACTCCTGGTCAACAAGTTATTAAGATAGTTAATGAAGAATTAATTAATCTTATGGGTAAGACTAAAGAAGGACTTACGCTAAGCAAGAATCCAAGCATAATCTTGATGTGCGGTCTTCAAGGTGCAGGTAAGACAACAACAACTGGTAAACTTGCAATAAACCTTAGAAAGAAAGGCAGAAGACCACTACTAGTTGCCTGCGACGTCTACAGACCAGCAGCTATAAAGCAGCTAGAAGTAGTAGGAAAGTCAGTTGACGTTCCAGTATTTACCATGGGTGATAAGATAAAGCCGCTTGATATAGCAAAGAGCGCTTTAGAGCACGCAAAGAAGAATGGTAATGACGTAGTCATCATAGATACTGCGGGCCGTTTACACATAGACGAAGTGCTTATGGATGAGCTAAAAGGTTTGAAAGAAAACTTAGATCCATCAGAGATACTTCTTGTACTTGACTCAATGACAGGTCAAGATGCGGTAAATGTAGCAAAATCATTCGATGATGCACTTGGTATAACAGGTGTTATACTAACAAAGTTAGATGGTGATGCAAGAGGCGGTGCGGCACTTTCAATCAGAGCCGTAACTGATAAACCTATCAAATACGTTGGTATGGGCGAAAAGATGGATGACCTTGAAGAGTTTCATCCAGACAGATTAGTCTCTAAGATACTTGGTATGGGTGACGTACTTACTCTTATAGAGAAAGCACAAAGCAATATCGACCAAAAGAAGGCAATGGAGCTTGAGAAGAAATTAAGAGAAGAAACATTTACACTTGATGACTTCTTAGATCAGATAGCTCAAATGAGAAACTTAGGACCAATTGAAAACTTATTACAAATGATACCAGGAATGAATTCAAAAGCCTTAAAGGGCATTAACATAAGTGATAAAGATATAGGCAGAGTTGAAGCCATCATCAGAAGTATGACAATGAAAGAGAGAGTTACTCCAAACATTATCAACGCTTCAAGAAAGAAAAGGATTGCACAAGGCAGTGGAACGACAACAAATGATGTCAACAAGCTATTGAAGCAATTCGAAGATACTAAGAAGATGATGAAGCGCTTTGGCAGCATGGAAAAGTCTATGAAGAGAAAAGGAAAATTCAATTTTCCATTTAATATATAATTTTAAGGAGGTGAGATTGTGGTAAAAATTCGTTTAAAGAGAATGGGATCTAAGAAGAATCCATTTTACAGAATTGTTGTAGCTGATTCTAGAAGAGCTAGAGATGGCAAATTTATTGAACAACTTGGTTACTATAACCCATTAACTGAGCCAAAGACAATAAAATTCGATCAAGAAAAGGCTGAACAATGGATAGCAAACGGAGCTAAAGCAAGTGAAACAGTTCAAAGATTATTCAAATCTCAAGGATATGATATAACAGCAAAAACTGCTAAAAAAGCTGAAGCTAAAGAAGAAACAGAAGCTGTAGAAGCTTAGGATGTGGGGGTTAATATGAAAGAATTAGTTGAATTTTTAGCAAAATCTATTGTTGAAAACAAAGACGATGTTAAAGTTACAGTTAACGAAGCATCAGATGAGATCAACATTGATCTATACGTAAATCCAGATGATATAGGTAGAGTTATCGGTAAAGGCGGTAAGGTTGTTAAAGCAATCAGACTTATTGTCGGAGCTACACTTAAAGACTCAAGAAGAATTAATTTAGAGATAAAGGAATAAATCTTGGAGCTTATTAAGATAGCAAAGATTGTCTCAGCACATGGCTTAAATGGAGAGGTAAAAATCTTTCCTTACACAGATGATTTAAGCAAATTTAAAGAGTATAAGAAAATATATCTTGATGGAGAAGAGCTTGAGATACTAAGTCAAAAGATAGCTTCAAAATTTATTGTACTTAAACTAAAAGGCTTTGATTATATAGATGATGTCAAAAGACTCATTGATAAGGATGTTTTTATTGATAAAGCTGACATGCCTTTATTAGATGAAGGTGACTACTATATACACGATCTTATGGATATGGAAGTATATAGTGAAGCTGATGAATTTATTGGCACTGTTAAAGACGTTATGACAACGAGTGCAAACCATGTGCTAGTAGTAGATCATGACGGAAAGGAAGCACTTATTCCTTTTGTTAAGGCCTTTATCAAGGAAGTCGATTTGATTAAAAGAAGAATCAAAGTCAAACTTATAGAAGGTATCTTATGATAAAGTTTAATGTCTTGACTCTGTTCCCAGAGATGTTTGCAGCGCTTACTGATTTTAGTATAATCAAAAGAGCTATAGACAATAAACTTATAGAGATCAATCTTATTAATTTTAGAGACTACTCAAAGGACAAGCACAAAAAGGTTGACGACTACCCATATGGTGGCGGCAGTGGTATGCTTTTAAGAGCGGATGTACTTAAGGACTGCTTAGAAGATATTAAGCCAAAGAAGCTTATATATCTTTCACCAAAAGGAAAGCTCTTCAATCAAGACTTGGCTAAAGAGTATGCAAAACTTGATGAGATAACAATTCTTTGTGGGCACTACGAGGGTTTGGATGAGAGAATCATACAAAACTATGTCGATGAAGAGATATCAATCGGTGATTATGTATTAACTGGTGGCGAACTACCTGCTATGGTAATCATAGATACTATATCGAGGTTAGTTGATTCAGTAATAAAAGAAGATTCGTATTCTGACGAAACTCACATGTCAAATTTTTTAGAGTATCCTCAGTATACCAGACCATATGATCTGGATGGGGACAAGGTTCCAGAAGTACTGCTTAGTGGAAACCATCAAGATGTCGATGACTTTAGACTCATTGAGTCATTCAAAGCGACTGTAAAAAACAGGATAGACTTACTTGACTTTGCTAAGCTAGATAATAAGGAAATGAAAAATTTGAGAGAAATTTTAAATAAACTAAAGAAGGAGGACTAAGATGGACTATATAAAGATGCTTGAAGCACAACAATTAAAAGACAACATTCCTCAATTTCATGTAGGTGATACTGTTCAAGTACACTATAAAGTTGTAGAAGGTACACGTGAAAGAATCCAAGTGTACGAAGGTACTGTAATTAAGAGACAAAACGGCGGAGCTAAAGAAACATTTACAGTAAGAAGATTGTCATATGGTATTGGTGTTGAAAGAACATTCTTACTACACTCTCCAAGAATCGATAAGATCGTTCTTGTAAGAAAAGGTAGAGTTAGAAGATCTAAGCTATACTACTTAAGAAACAGAGTAGGTAAAGCTGCTAAGGTTAGAGAAAAACAATCATTTTAATTAAGGTAAAGACATTCTGTTATGAGAGTGTCTTTTTTCTTTGCATTAGTCATTTACATTGAAGACCTTTTGTGATAATATAGAAGATAGTTAGGAAGGTGTATGCTATGAACATAAATTGGTACCCTGGACATATGAAGAAGACTAGAGAGTCTTTAATAGAGATGTCTAAGCTAGTTGATATAGTTATTGAGCTAATAGATGCAAGAGCACCCATGTCGAGCACGAACCCAATTATAAAAGACATAACTGAGAACAAAGCAAAGCTAGTATTACTAAACAAAGCTGACTTGGCGGATGATAAAGTTAATAAGAAGTGGATAGCTCATTACAAGGATGCGAAGTGTATAGAGTTCAACGCGAAAGACAAATCAAACGTGAAGAAAATTATCGACTTATCGCGCAAAGAGGTCGACAAGTATCACAAAGAGCACAAACAAAGAGAGCACTTCGGACCTATCAAGGCCATGGTTGTCGGCATACCAAATGTTGGCAAGTCTACTTTTATTAACTTAATGAACAATAAAAAGAGCCTTAAGACAGGCAACAAACCAGGTGTAACTAAGAAGAACCAATGGATTAAAGTTGACAATGACTTTATGCTACTTGATACACCCGGTGTTTTATGGCCAAAGTTTGAAAACCAAGATATAGGTATGCACCTAGCATTCATTGGTTCCATCAAAGATGAGATACTTAACAAGGATGATATTGCCCTAGCACTAATCAAATTTCTTAAGAATAATTATAGCGGCGCACTTAATAAGAGATACAAGGTCAACGAGGACGCTACAGAGCTTGAAATTCTTGAAGAGATAGCAAAGAACAGAGGCTTTATACTTAAGGGCAATGAACTTGATGTGTACAAAGCTATAAATATATTAGTTGATGAGTTTAGGAATGGTCTTTTAGGCAGGATTTCACTTGAGGAGCCTCTAGATGAATAAGGATTATGAAGATAAACTCTTTGACGAAGGTCATAAAATTATAGTTGGTATAGACGAAGTTGGTAGAGGACCCTTCTTTGGCGATGTACTTGCCTGTGCTATAGCTTTTGATAAGGACTTCTTTATGGAAGAGGTAAACGATTCGAAGAAGCTCAGTCAAAAGAAGAGAGAAAAAATTTTTAAAGAGCTTGTGAAAAACGCCATCGGCATAGGGATTGGCAAGGCAAGTCCTGAGGAAATTGATGAGATTAACATCAAAGAGGCAACTCACTTAGCTATGCAAAGGGCGGTAGAAGACTTTCATGACGATATTAATAATAAGCTTAAGCCTGACATAATTTTAATTGACGCTGAAAAAATTAACGTAGATATAGACCAAAGAAGTATTGTTCACGGCGATGCTACTGTGTTTACTATAGCTGCGGCAAGTATTGTAGCGAAGGTTTTAAGAGACGCTGAGATAAGTTATTTAGCTAGTAAGTATCCAGAGTATGACCTTGAGAATAATAAGGGCTATGGCACTAAAAAGCATAGGGAGGCAATACTAAAGTATGGAGCTACGCCGCTACATAGAAAAACTTTTTTAAGAAAGCTTTTAGGTAATAGCGATGCAAAATAATTTTAATAGAAAAGACAACAGAAAAAAGGGAAGGTTTGGCGAAGAAGAAGCTAAAGACTACCTAAAGAATGAAGGCTACTTTATACTGGATCAAAACTATCAAGTAAGAGATGGCGAGATTGACATCATTGCTAGGGATGATAAGTATTTGATCTTTGTTGAAGTTAAGGCTAGAAACAAGATGGACTACGGAAGGCCCATGGAGGCTGTAACAAAGTCTAAGCAAAAGAAGATAATCAAGACGGCTGAGTACTACTTATACGAGCATCAAAACTTGAACTATCAGCCAAGATTTGATGTTGTTGAAGTTGATTTTTCTACGAACAAGATTAAGCATATTAAAAATGCATTTTGGATAGGAGATTGAAGATGTATTCTAAAGTAAATACTTGTGTTTTGCAAGGTTTGAACGCAAAGATAATTAATGTTGAGAGCGACTTATCAAGTGGCCTACCACAATTTAACATAGTTGGACTTGCTGATACTGCGATAAAAGAGTCTAAGGAAAGAGTTAGAACAGCGGTTAAAAACTCGGATATTGAGTTTCCAATCAAAAGGATAACAATCAATTTAGCACCTGCAAATGAAAAGAAGGAAGGTTCTCAGATGGACCTTGCTATAGCAGTTGGCATCTTACTTGCAAATGGCGATATTGACAATCAAGACACAGATGATATGGTTATTATAGGTGAGCTTGCACTTGATGGAACAGTAAACTCGGTGCAAGGTGCTCTTCCGATGCTTATATCGATGCGCGATCTTCACGTTAAGAAGTGTATAGTTCCTGATGCTAACAAAAAAGAGTGCGCCATAGTTGAAGACATTGAGATAATTCCTGTTAAGAACTTAAGAGAAGTTGTTGATTATCTCAACGGTCAACTTGAGATAGAGCCATATAAAAATGATGAAGAAGAGATTATAAACGCTGTTGATGATAGTGTTGATTTTTCAGATATGAAGGGGCAAGAAGGTCTTAAAAGAGCGATGGAGATAGCTGCAGCAGGAGGACATAATATGCTCATTATAGGACCTCCAGGCTCAGGTAAGACCATGGCAGCAAGGAGACTTGCTACAATACTTCCTGATTTAACTTTTGAAGAAGCCATAGAGATTACGAAGATCTACAGTATATCAGGTTTATTAAAAGATGAGGGTCTTGTAAAGAGAAGACCATTTAGGTCGCCTCACCATACATCGTCAGATGTTGCCTTGATAGGCGGAGGAAGAATACCAAAGCCAGGCGAAGTTTCGCTTGCACATCACGGTGTCTTGTTTCTTGATGAATTACCAGAGTTTCCTAGAAAAGTATTGGAAGTTTTAAGGCAGCCAATTGAAGACGGAGAGGTTACTGTATCCCGTGTAAATGCAACATTTAAGTATCCATCAAAGTTTATGTTTGTTGCATCGATGAATCCATGCCCATGCGGTTACTATGGTGATGAAACTCATCAGTGCACATGTACACAAAGTCAAATTGACAGATACTTAGGCAAAATTTCAAGTCCACTACTTGACAGAATTGACATCCACATAGAAGTAAAACCTGTTAAGTATGATGAATTAAGCTCTAAGACTGAGTGCGAGTCTTCAGAAACTATTCGCGAGAGGGTCAATAGAGCTAGAAAAAGACAGCTTGAAAGATATAAAAATGAAGGAATCATTTCTAACTCTGAGCTTACGAATAAAATGATTAAAAAGTACATCAAACTTGATGAAAAGGCTCAAGAGATTATGGAATTTGCGTTCAAAAAGTTCAATTTCAGTGCTAGAAGCTACAACAAGATACTAAAGCTTGCTAGAACCATAGCCGACCTTGCTGATAGCGACTTAGTATTAGAAAAGCATGTATTAGAAGCAATTCAATATAGAACTCTAGATAAGAAGTATTGGAGATAAGATGGAACAAAGAGATATACTTTTGTACTTAAACAGCATATATGCTGAAAGAGCTGCTGTATATAGCCTTTTTGACTTAAATATTGACTTAAATGATATTATGAGCATGGATAGAGCGTCATTAAAGAGGCTAAATATATTTACAGACGCAATAATAGATAAAATCACAAAAGACGACAAGGAAGCTATAGTATATAGAATAAAAGAGAAATTAGAAAAGCTAGGAGCTCACTTCATAACTTTTCTTGATAAGGAGTTTCCTAGTAGACTTCTTTTTATAGATGATCCGCCATATTTATTATTTATTAAAGGCGAGATACTAGATGAAGATGAAAATTCGGTAGCCATAGTTGGAGCGAGAAAGTCGACTAGCTATGGTCAGCTTGCATGCAAAGAGATAGCAAGAGACTTATCTATGAAGAAGATATGTATTATATCTGGTCTTGCATTAGGTATAGATGCTATAGCACATACAACAGCACTTGATAACGCAAACAGAACCATAGCCGTTATTGGCAACGGCATTGACGGGGTGTATCCAAGACGCAATGAAAGACTGTATGCCGAAATTGCTGAACATGGAGCTGTTGTATCTGAGTTTCCTATAGGAGAGCAGCCGCTTAGATATAATTTTCCGGTAAGGAATAGAATCATTAGTGGACTTTCAAAGCTAGTTATAGTTGTTGAAGCTCAAAAGAGAAGTGGCTCGCTTATTACTGCAAGGCTCGCTCTTGAACAAGGCCGTGATGTGTACGCAGTGCCAGGAAATATTTTCTCCGCTAATAGTGAAGGCTGTAACACACTTATTAGAGATGGAGCAGGCATATATACAAACTGTGAAGACCTTATCGAAACAAGCAGTTTAGTTGATAGGTCAGTAGCTACAAAAGAAGAAGATTTAGATTTAAGTGATGATGAGAGAAAAGTTTATGATATAATTAAAAATGGCGATGTAAATTATGAGATAATACTCGCAAAAGCAGGACTAGATAGCGCCTCTTTGTCGGCTCTACTAACTATACTTGAGCTTAAGGGAGTAATTACTAGTCAAGGACAAAGAACATACTATGCAAACAGAAGGTGATGAAAGATGGATTTAATTATAGTTGAGTCCCCGACGAAGGCGAAAACTATTTCGAAGTTTTTACCAAAGACATATAAGATAGTTGCATCGAAGGGACACTTAAGAGACCTACCAAAGAGTAGGTTTGCAATTGATGTAGAAAATAATTTTGAACCAGAATATATTAATATAAGAGGCAAAGGACCTGTAATCAACGAGCTTAAAAAACTTTCTAAAGAAGCTGAAAGAGTATATCTTGCAACCGACCCCGATAGAGAGGGGGAGGCTATTAGCTATCACTTGGCATATATTTTAGGTATCGATACAAAGGACTTAGATAGAGTTGAGTTTCACGAAATTACAAAAAATGCTGTTACAAACGCTATAAAAGAGCCGCGTAAGATTAACATGGACTTAGTTGATGCTCAGCAAGCAAGAAGAGTTCTTGATAGAATCGTTGGTTATAAGATAAGCCCGATACTATGGAAGAAAATAAAATCTGGCTTATCAGCAGGTAGAGTGCAGTCGAGTGCGCTTAAGCTTATTGTTGATAGAAAAAGAGAGATAGACGCCTTTGTTCCTGAAGAATATTGGAACTTAAAGGCTCTATATAAACATGACAAGGAAGAGTATGAGGCAAAGTTCGTAGGAACTATCGATGCTAAAGGCAATGTAAGCAAAGTCGATATACACAATATTAAGGAAAAGAATGCCATAGCAAAGGAGATAAAGGCCGCTGACCACATATGCGATAGCATAAAAAGATCAGTATCAAATAGGATGCCAAGCCCACCGTATACAACAAGTACCCTACAACAGGATGCCTCAAGGATATTAAACTTTTCATCTTCTAAGACTATGAAGCTGGCACAGAGCTTGTATGAAGGTATTAACATTGGAAAAGGCTCACAAACTGGTCTTATAACTTACATGAGAACCGACTCAACAAGATTGTCAGATGAAGCGTGTAAGTCTGCTCAAGAATATATACTTAATAAATATGGCAAAGAGTATCACAAGAAAAATAATTATGCACATAAGAAATCTAAGAACGTTCAAGATGCTCACGAGGCAATAAGACCGGTTAATATAAATATATTACCTAGCCAAATATCAAAGTACTTATCACAAGATGAACTAAAGCTTTATAGACTTATATGGCAAAGATTTTTGATGACGCAAATGACAAGTGCTAAGTTCGATACTTTAACCATAGATTTTGCTTCAGGTAAATATATATTTAGATCGAACTATAAGAGCTTAAACTTTGATGGCTTCTTAAAGGTGTCTTCGTATGAAAAGTTTGATGAGAAAAAGGAAATAAAGCTTAAACAGAAGGATAAGGTGGACTTAGATAAGCTTGAAGGTGAGAAGAAATTCACACAGCCTAAGAGTTATTATACAGAGGCAACACTTATAAAAACACTTGAAGAGCTAGGCATTGGTAGGCCAAGTACTTACTCACCAACTATATCAACACTGCTTAATAGAAACTATATAGAGATAGAAAAGAAGATGTTTATACCAACAGAGCTTGGCATATCAGTAATAAAACTTTTAGAAGAAAACTTTAAGTCTATAGTCGATGCAAAGTTCACTGCTTATCTTGAAAGCAAACTTGATGACATCTCATTTGGTAAACTTGATTGGAAAGATGTTATAGCTAGCTTCTACAAAGACTTTATTAAGGATGTAGACAAGGCTGAGAAGGAAGCAAAAGAGTATGAGCTTAAGGATGAAGTAACAGATATTAAGTGCAAGCTATGCGGAAAACCTATGCTTATTAAGAGGTCTAAGTATGGTAAGTTCCTTGGATGTTCAGGTTTCCCTGAATGTAAATACACTGAAGCAATAGTTGAGAAGACTGGAGCAATATGCCCTAAGTGTGGACATGATATAATCAAGAAGAAGTCAAAGAGTGGAAGGATATTCTACGGCTGCTCTAACTATCCAAAATGTGACTTTGCTACTTTTGATGAAGTGTACTCAAAGCCATGTCCGAAGTGTGGCAAGTATAGGACCATAAAGAGAAAGAGCAAAGAAAACATAATCACTTGTCCTAATTGTGGCTTCGAAGAAGTTGTAGATAAGAAAAAGTTAAAATATTTAATAATATTTAATAAAAGGCTTGACATTTATATCGTTTCTGATATAATAGATAGGTAAACCGCTCAGAATTGGTATTAAGTTTATCACCAATGATGGCGAGACTAAGTTAGAGGAGGTAAATAGACTTGTACGCAATAGTAGAAACAGGTGGAAAACAATACATGGTTAAAGAAAACGATGTAATCCACGTAGAAAAGTTAGAAGCTAACGAAGGTGACGAAATTAGCTTAGAGAATGTACTTTTCGTCTCTAATGATGGGGATAATAAAGTAGGTAAACCTTACGTAGAAGGTGCTAAGGTTACTTGCAAAGTTTTGAAACAAGGTAAATCTAAAAAGATTATTGTATTCAAATATAAACCTAAAAAGAACGAAAGAAAGAAAAAAGGTCACAGACAACCATTTACAAGATTAGAAGTAACTAAGATCGAAGCTTAGTTATGACAAAGGTAACTTTTTTCGAAAAGGATGGCAAGATATTAGAGTTTGAATTCGATGGACATGCGAATTACGCCCATGAAGATGGCATAGTTTGTGCAAGTCTTTCAGCACTTTCAATATCAACAGTCAATTCTTTAGAAGAAATAGCAGGATTAAATGAAAACGAAGAATACTTCGTGGAAATTTATGAAGATGAGGATAAAGACGAAGTTAAATTAAAATTTAAGTATAAGACAGATAATCCTGACAAGGACTACATAAGTCAAATACTACTTAGGTCTTTATTACTAAGCGTTAAAAATATATAAGGAATACTCAGATAGAGTTTGTTTATATGTGAAGGAGGTAAAAAAATGTTAAAAATTAATTTACAATTATTCTCCTCTAAAAAGGGACTTGGTTCTTCAAAAAACGGTAGAGACAGTAAGCCTAAAATGCTTGGAACAAAGCGTGGAGATGGCCAATTCGTTCTATCAGGTAATATACTTGTAAGACAAAGAGGAACAAAGATTCATCCCGGTAATAATGTCGGAAGAGGAAAAGATGATACACTTTTTGCTATGATCGATGGTGTTGTTAAATTCGAAAGAAAAGACAAGAAAAGAAAACAAGTAAGTGTATATCCAAAAGAAGTTTTAGCATAGTTTGAAGGAACCGGTACACGGTTCCTTTTTTTAAGGTGGTGATAATGTGTTAGACATGGTAGTATTAGAACTAAAAGCCGGTAAAGGCGGAGACGGCATGGTTGGTTGGAGAAGAGAAAAGTTTGAACCTGCAGGAGGACCTTACGGAGGAGATGGAGGCAAGGGAGCATCCATCATATTGAGGGCTGACTCAAATATGAGAACGCTTATAGATTTTAAACATAAGAGAATATTCAAGGCTGATAATGGCGAGAACGGCAAGAACAAATTGCAATACGGTAAAGATGGTGAAGATTTGATTCTTACAGTTCCTGTTGGTACACTTGTTAAGGAGTATAATTCGAAAGGGCTTATTATAGACTTAAAGAATGATGGAGACGAATGCATCATTGCTAAGGGAGGCCGTGGCGGCAGAGGCAATGCTAAGTTCAAAAACTCTGTAAGACAGGCACCAACATTTGCAGAGCCTGGTAAAAAAGGTGAAGAGATAAAGGTAATACTTGAGTTAAAGCTTATAGCGGACGTTGGCTTTATAGGATATCCAAACGTTGGTAAGTCTTCATTACTATCGGTTATATCTAGAGCTAAACCAAAGATTGCAAACTATCACTTCACAACACTTGAACCGAACCTAGGAGTAGTAACAACAAAGGATAATAACAGCTTTGTTGTGGCTGACATACCAGGACTTATAGAGGGCGCACATGAAGGACTTGGACTTGGACATAATTTCTTAAAGCATATAGAAAGAACTAATGTGCTTGCTCATGTCGTTGATGCATCAAGATCAGAAAGACAAGACCCTATTGAAGATTTTAAAAAGATAAATGAAGAATTATTTTCTTATAATGAGAAATTAAGAGATAAGAAGCAATTAGTCGTATTAAATAAGGCTGATTTAGTTTATGATAAAGAAGATTTAGAAAAGCTTCAAAACGATTTTAAAGAGATGGGCTACGATAGCGTTATAACAAGTAGCGCAACACTTGAAGGTGTAGAGCTGCTTAAGTATAAACTATATGACATCATAAAAGACATGCCTAAAAATGTTAACGAAACATTTGATGATACAGTCTACATTAAGGAAGATAACGAAGTACCTGTACATGTATATAAGTCCAATGGTATATACTTTGTAGAGGGAACAAAGGTTGAAAATGTTTTAGAAGGTGTCTATGTGGATAATTTAGATTCGCTAAGATATTTCCAAAGATTCCTTGAGAATGAAGGTATCATGGATGAACTTAGAGAGTTAGGATTAGAAGACTCAGACACAGTTGATGTATGCGGATTTGAGTTTGATTATTATAAATAGGTGATATTATGACAGGAAAAGAAAGAGCAAAGTTAAAATCAATCGCACAAAATTTAAAAGCTACATTCCAAATAGGTAAGGAAGGAATTTCAGCTGAATTTATAAATCAAATCGATGATTATCTAGAAAAGAATGAGATCGTTAAGATTAGAGTTTTAAATAATTCATCAGAAGATGTAAAAGAAGCACAAGCCTTTCTTATGGAAGAGCTAAACTGCGAATTTGTTCAGCAAATTGGTTCTATATTTGTTATATATAGAGAGTCTTTAAAGAGACCAAGACTTTTGCAAGATGAAAAATAAAGTGCTTATTTTTGGTGGCACCTTTAATCCCATACACAATGGTCATTTAATCTTAGCTGAGCAATGTATAAACGAAGAGGGCTATGATAAGGTAGTCTTTATTCCGACTATGAATCCATATTATAAGGATACACTTGACTTTGATATAAGACTTAAAATGTTAAAGATGGCGATAAAGGATAATGATAAATTTGCCTACTCAAGCATAGAAAAGAGATATGACTTAGAAGGTAAGCTTTACCTCATGCTTGAAAAGATTTCAAAGCTTAGTGATGATGACATCACTATACTTATAGGCTCGGATAGTCTTATGAATCTTGATTGGTGGTACAAGGCAGATGAGATACTTAAAAAGTATAAAATACTAGTACTAAGAAGAGATGATGAAGACAAGGCTATTGAAATGAAGATCAATGAATACAAAGAAAAGTATGGAGCCCACATAAAAGTTTTAAACAATAAAAGGCTTGAGATATCATCAAGTATGATACGCGAGATGATAGAGAACGGCAAATCGATTAAGTATCTAGTAAGTGATGAAGTGGAAAAGTTTATAAAGGAAGAGAAACTATATGTATGATATAGAAAAGTTTAAAGAAAAACTTAAGAGCGAAGTAAAACAGTCAAGGTATGAGCACTCTTTATCTGTTATGAATTTTTCAGTAGAGCTTGCAAAATACTATGGCGTAGACGAAGAGAAGGCAAGGGTCGCGGGACTTTTGCACGACTGCGCAAAATATAAAGATACTGATAAGATATTGCAAAAAGCAAAAGAATTTGATATAATAATTGATGGTGACTTAAAGCACACCATAAAAGTTTTGCATGCTTTGCTAGGATACTATATAGCTAGATATGAGTATGGAGTAGAGGATGAAGAAGTGCTTTTAGCAATAAAGAATCACGCACTTGGAAGAGAAAACATGAGTGATTTAGAGAAGATTGTGTTTTATGCAGACTTTGCAGAGCCATTAAGAACTTACTCTATGGCTGAAAAGTTAAGAGAGTTTAAGTATGAAGGGCTTACAAAGGCAGCATATGAAGCCGTTAACTGCAACCTATGCTATTTACTAGAAGAAGGCTTATATGTACATCCACAATCATTAAAGACAAGAAATTCTTTATTATTGGAATTGAAAGGAGAGTAATTTATTTTGGAAACTAAAGAAAAGTTAGAAATTATACAAAATGCAATAGAAGCAAAGAAAGGTTTTGATATTGATACTTTGTTTATAGGAGATAAAAGTTCTATTGCTGATTATTTTGTAATCTGTTCAGCCAATAATAAATCACACGCCGAGTCAATCATGGACGAGGTAGATGAAAAACTTGCTGTACAAGGTATTTTACCAAGACGCGTTGAAGGCAAGGCAACTAGCAAATGGATCATTATGGATTATGAAGACGTAATCGTTCACATATTTTTAAACGATGAGAGAGAATACTATAATCTAGAAAGATTATGGCAAAATTTAGAAACAGAAAGTGAGGAATAACTATGAGTCTAAATACTGTAGACACTAAAAAAGCACCAGGTGCTGTAGGACCATATTCACAAGCGATAGCTTTTGAAAGATTTTGTTTCACATCAGGCCAACTACCTATCGATCCTGAAACAGGAGTATTAATATCTGACGATATTGAAAAAGCTACTGAACAATCAATTAAGAATGTAGAAGCAATTCTAAACGAAGCTGGCTTCACATTAGAAGACGTAGTTAAGACAACTATATTCGTAAAGAATATGAAAGATTTTTCAAAAGTTAATGGCGTATACGAAAAATACTTCTCAAAACATAAACCTGCAAGATCTTGTGTAGAGGTAAGCACTCTACCAAAGGATGGGCTTATTGAAATAGAAGCAATTGCATACAAATAGGAGGAAGAAATGAGAAAAGTATTAGTTACTGGAGCTTTAGGACAAATAGGTTCTGAACTTGTTAAAAGATTTAGAAAAGAATACGGCGACAGCAATGTTGTTGTATCAGATGTAAGAGAACTACCTGAAAGAAAAGACATCATAGACGCAGGTCCATTTGAATTAATTGACGTTACTGATGGTAAGAGAATTAAAGAAGTAGCTGACAAATATAAAGTTAACACTATAGTTCACTTAGCAGCACTACTATCAGCAGTTGGTGAAAAGGTACCTCAAAAGTGCTGGCAAATAAACATGGGCGGTTTATTCAACGTTCTTGAAGTTGCTAGAGAAAATGAGTGCCAAGTATTTACTCCAAGCTCAATTGCATGCTTTGGACCAGATACACCAAAGGATAAGACACCTCAAACAACATTACAAAGACCAACATCTATGTACGGAGTAACTAAGGTTGCTGGCGAAAACCTATGCGACTACTACCACTTAAGATTTGGCGTTGACACAAGAGGAGTCAGATTCCCTGGAATCATATCATACGACACACTTCCAGGCGGAGGAACAACTGACTACGCTGTTGATATTTATTATGATGCAATTAAAAAAGGTTCTTACGAATGCTTCATCAAAGAAGGTACATACATGGACATGATGTATATGCCAGATGCTTTGAACGCAGTAATTCAACTTATAGAAGCTGACGGATCAAAACTAATACACAGAAATGCATTCAACATCGCTGCAATGAGCTTTGAGCCAGAACAAATTAAGAAGTCAATACAAAAATTCATGCCAGATTTTACTATGACATACAATGTTGACCCAGTTAGACAAGCAATTGCAGACTCATGGCCAAACTCATTAGATGACAGCTGTGCAAGAGCAGAATGGGGCTGGAAGCCTGAGTATGATCTTGACACAATGAGTAAAGACATGCTTGAAAAGCTAAGAGAAAAATTAAAATAGTTTATTAGTATTATACAAATTATACAAAGCAGAGTGAGAGATCACTCTGTTTTTTTATGTAAGAGACTCAATAATGACAAGCTCACTATAGGAGCTCTCTATATAATCAAAAGAGTATCAAATGCGAGAGCTAAGCTTAAGTATATGTATAAAGTAAGCTCAGGTATAATAAATCGATATGAATGAATAATGTATAAATGGGTATAAAGAGTATGCGTAGATGAGTATAGGTTAAAATGTTTAGTCTATCTTATCAATATCATAAAATTTAAAATTATGCTTATTTCTTGACAAAATGGGATATATTATAATCGATGTATAATTAAATACATATATTATACATATTACAGGCCAATCATATTACATAGATAATTTTATTATCACATACATACATATTAAAATAAAATAGGGATATTTGTTTTGGTATGATTTTATATAAAGGGGGATTATGATGGGCTTTATTTATTTGGATAATGCTGCAACAACTAGAGTTAGAAAAGAAGTTATAGATGCTATGCTACCTTATTATGGTGAAAAGTATTATAATGCTTCATCTCTATACTCATTAGCTACAGATGTTAAGAAGGATGTTGTAGCAGCAAGGGAGAAGATTGCTTCTTACTTTAATTGTAAGGCAGATGAAATATATTTTACAAGCTGTGGTTCAGAATCAGACAACTGGGCTTTAAAGGGTTGTGCTTTCAAGTATATGGACAAGGGAAGGCACATAATAACAACTAAGATTGAGCATCCAGCTATACTTAACACATGTAAGTTCCTTGAAAAGGAAGGTTTTGATATAACGTATCTAAGTGTTGATGAGGAAGGCTTTATCGACCTTAAAGAGCTTGAGAATGCTATCAGAGAGGATACTATATTGGTAAGCATAATGTTTGCTAATAATGAGATAGGAACTATTGAGCCAATCAAAGAAGCGGCTGCTATAGCTCATAAGCACAACGTACTATTCCACACTGACGCTGTTCAAGCTGTTGGTAATGTTAGGATAGACGTAAAAGACTTAGGAGTTGATATGTTGAGCTTATCTGGTCATAAATTATTTGGACCAAAAGGTATAGGAGCACTTTATATTAAGAATGGCGTAAACATAGACAACTTAATTCACGGCGGAGGACAAGAAAGAAAGAGAAGAGCAGGAACTGAAAATACTGCTGAAATCATTGGTCTTGCTAAAGCTATAGAATTATTATATGATAACTTTGATAAACATAACAAACATTTAAGAGACAGAAGAGACAGATTAGTTAAAGAAGTTATGGAGAGAATTCCATATACACTATATAACGGAAGTAAAGATGTAAACAGAAGATTACCTGGTAATGCATCATTCTGCTTTAAGTATGTAGAAGGCGAAGCTCTTTTACTAATGCTTGATGCTATGGGCATAGCCGGATCAACAGGTTCTGCGTGCGCATCAGGTTCACTTGATCCATCACACGTACTTCTTGCAATAGGACTTCCACATGAGATTGCACATGGATCTTTGAGACTAACATTCTCAGAAGAAATTACAGAAGAAGATGTAGACTATGTTGTAGATAGTCTTGTAAAGATTATAGAAAGATTAAGACAAATGTCACCTCTATATGATGAGGCGATTGCGAAAGGAGAAATATAATGTTATATTCTGAAAAAGTTATGGATCACTTTATGCATCCAAGAAATGTAGGAGAGATGGAAAATCCAAGTGGTGTTGGCGAAGTTGGTAACGCAAAATGCGGCGACATCATGAGAATGTATCTTAAAATAGATGAAAATGACATAATTACTGATGTTAAGTTTAAAACTTATGGCTGCGGCACTGCTATCGCGTCATCATCAATGGCAACTGAGCTGATTAAGGGTAAATCAATAAATGATGCAATAAACTTATCAAACAAGGAAGTAGCAGAAAACTTAGACGGCCTACCACCAATTAAGATGCACTGCTCAGTACTTGCTGAGGAAGCTATAAAGGCTGCACTTTATGACTATCAACAAAAATCTGGACATAAGGTAAAAGGTCTTGAAAACTACGAACCACCAAAGGATGATCTACACGATCACGAACACATGAGTTTAGATTAAAAAGATGAATTTATTAACAAGTAATATTAATAAAAATATTGTTAATTTGATAAATCAAGGAGGAGCTTTAAACGGTATCCTCCTTGGTTTGCAAATAATAATTTTGGCTTTAGGCATATATTATCTTATAAATATAGGCAACAGACATGTGGAAAATGGCGAAAAACTTATATTCTCAAAGACTGTAATCATAAAATTTCTTATAGCAGTATTAGCAGTCTTATTTTTTATATACATATACAAGAGTTTTCTTATGGTAAGGACACTAAGCTTGTCCATACTAGTATCGGCTATGCTCGCGTACTTTTTAAACCCTATGGTAAAGAGTGTGCGTAAGAGGCTTAAGATTTCAGAGACTCTTGCGATTTTGACTGTTTTTCTAATAGTTGCTCTTATATTTATAATCTTAGGTTTTACAGTCTTTCCAAAGACTATCTCAGATATTAAGAATCTTATAATTAAATTCCCTCAGTACTACAAGCAAACGCTTGAATCAATTAATGAATTTATTGGTCAATACGAAGTTTTTAAGGGATTAAATTTAGATAATAAGCTAATAGTTGACAATTTATCAAAAATCTATAATAATCAAAAAGCAAATGCTGCTAATCTTATACTTGCATCGGCAAAAAACGTTATGAGCTTTGTTTTTTCTGTTGTTTTGATTCCAATCTTTGCATTTTATTTCTTGAAGGACAAAGACGATATAAAAGAGAAATTTAGATCAATGCTTCCAGAATCAAAAAAGGAAGGTCTGCTTAGACTATTCTCCAAGATTCATGATGACATGACTAAGTACATCATAGGCAAGATAAAGATGGCAATTTTCGTCGGTTTTGCAACATTTATAATGCTTGCGATTTTAGGCGTTGAGTTTTCTTTCATCATAGGTATGATAACTTGCTTTGCAGACATCGTTCCATACGTTGGACCGCTTATGGGCTTAGTGCCAGCCTTTGTTTTTGCCTTTATTGAAAGTCCAATCAAAGCACTTTGGATATTGGTTTTATATCTATTTATTCAATGGATAGAAAATAATATAGTGGGACCGAAGATACTTTCGAACGAAACTGGCTTCCATCCAATAGTTGTTTTGTTCTTGTTAGTATTAGGCGCGTCACTATTTGGATTCTTAGGCATGATACTAGCTGTGCCTATTGCACTTGTTATCAAAACGGTGTATAATGAGTATATTGTAAATAAAAATAATTAGAGGTGTATATATGAAACATTTATCTTTAGACCAAATAAGAGATGAATATTTAAATTTCTTTAAAAACCAAGGTCACTTAGCTGAAAAAAGTTTTTCACTAATACCTAAGGATGATAAATCATTATTATTAATAGGTGCTGGTATGGCACCACTTAAAAAATTCTTTACAGGCGAATTAAGTGCACCGTCTAAGAGGATGACAACTTGTCAAAAGTGTATAAGAACAGGCGACATTGACAACGTTGGTAAGACTGATAGACACGGAACTTTCTTTGAAATGCTTGGAAACTTTTCTTTTGGAGACTATTTCAAAAAAGAAGCAATACATTGGGCATGGACTTTACTTACAGAAAAATTTGAAATAGAGCCAGAAAAGTTATGGATTACAGTCTTCAAGGACGATGATGAAGCTTTTGATCTATGGGTTAAAGAGGGACAAGATCCAAAGAGATTAGTAAGACTTGGCAAAGAAGACAACTTCTGGGAACTTGAGACAGGTCCATCGGGTCCATGTACTGAGATTTTCTATGATAGAGGAGAAAAATACGGCACATTAAAAGACTTTGATGATGGTGTTGAAAATGAAAGACTTATCGAAGTTTGGAACTTAGTATTTACACAATTTGATAGAAAATCAAAGGATGAGTACGAGCCATTAAGTCACCCTAACATTGATACTGGTATGGGCCTTGAAAGAATGGCGTGCGTTATGCAAGGAGTACACTCCATCTTCGATATAAAGGAAATCAGAAGCATTATTGAAGAGATTGAAAGACTATCTAATAAAAAATATAAAGAGAATGAAAAAGATGACATATCTATAAGAATAATCGCTGACCACGTTAGAAGCATGACTTTTATGGTCTCAGACGGCATCATACCTTCAAACGAGTCAAGAGGTTATGTACTTAGAAAGATAATCAGACGTGCGATTAGACATGGCAAGCTTCTTGGTATAGATAGACCATTCTTAGCTGATCTTGTTCAAAAAGTTATAGATGGCTGGTCATATCACTACACTGAACTTGCACAAAATAGAGACACTATAATCAAGATTATAAGCGCTGAAGAAGCAAAATTTGAAGAGACTATTAACCAAGGTATGAACATTCTAAACTCATATATTGATGAGCTTAAAAAAGAAGGTAAGACTAGTCTTTCTGGCGAAAAAGCCTTCATTTTATATGACACATATGGCTTCCCATTTGATATAACAAAGGAAATTCTTGAAGAAAATAAAATTAGCGTAGATGAAGAAGAGTTTAATAAGAACATGCAAGAGCAAAAGCTTAGGGCAAAGGAAAATGCTCATGTTGAAGACTCTGGCTGGAACAGCGACCTTAACTTAGACATCTACGATAATTACAAGAATGAGTTTATAGGCTACGAATATAATGAGAATGAAGATGCTAAAGTAAATGCTATAGTTGTTAATAAGAACTTAAGAGAGTCTATTAAAAAAGGCGATAAAGCGATAGTAATACTTGATAAGACACCATTCTATGGACAATCAGGCGGACAAGTTGGTGACGTTGGTACGCTTAAGAATGACAAAGTAAGTCTTAGAGTAATAGACACAAAGAAGACTAAAACTGGACTTGTGCTTCACGAAGTTGAAGTAGAAGAGGGCGAGTTAAAAATAGGTGATAAGCTAGATGCTGTAATCGACTACAAGTTAAGACAAGATACTCGCAAGAACCATACTGCAACTCACTTACTACACAAAGCATTGAAGATGGTTTTAGGCTCACATGTTAATCAAGCAGGCTCATTAGTTAGTCCTACAAGACTTAGATTCGACTTTACACACTTCCAAGCAATGACAGCTGATGAAATTAAACAAGTTGAAAATATTGTTAATGAAAGCATATTTGATGCGATAGATGTTGAGACATCAGTAGTTAGCTTAGATGAGTCTAAGAAGATGGGAGCAACAGGCTTATTTGAAGATAAGTACGGAGACTTAGTAAGAGTTGTACAAGTAGGAGACTTCTCAGTGGAGCTATGCGGCGGTACTCACGTTAAGAACACTTCAGAAGTAGGCTTATTTAAGATAGTTCAAGAAACAGGTATAGCTGCAGGCGTTAGAAGAATTGAAGCATTGACTGGAAGAAACACTTATAAGTACTTAAATGAAAATGAAGATGAGCTTGTTAAGTTAAGTGATGCATTTAAGGTAAAGAAGGAAGACCTTCTTGTCAAAGCAGAACAAACTATTAATGAACTTAAAGATAGAGAGAGAGAAATTAAAGAGTTAAAGAACAAAATACAAAGTGCTGAGCTTAAGAACTTAGATAGTGAAGTTAAAAATCTTAATGGCATTAATTATATAATCAGTGTAATAGATGCGGACAATATGAATGAATTAAGACAAGCAGGCGATAAGCTTAAAGATAAAGTTAAGTCAGGTATAGTAATGGTAGCTGCAGATATTGGAGGCAAAACTTCGTTTATCATAACACTTACTAAGGATGTTGTAAGTAAGGTAGTTACAGCAAATATCTTAATGAAGAACATTGCACCACTTCTTGATGCAAAGGGTGGCGGAAGAGACGACATGGCACAAGCAGGTGGCGGTAACTCTGATAAGCTTAAAGAATTTGAGGCTAAGGCAGAAGAAAAATTAAAAGAGATCTTAGCTTAAGCTGTAAGATAAATATTTATTGAAGACTTAGGTCTTTTGTGTTATACTATAGTTAGAGGTGATAGTAGTGGATAACAAATTTGATGAAACAATGAAATTTAATGTTCAAAAGGAAACAATTCAATCACCAAAAGAAATATTGAATAAGGTTTGCGAAGCCCTAGAAGCAAAAGGATACAATCCTATCAACCAAATCATTGGCTACATTCTATCAGGCGATCCGACATATATAACTAGCTACAATGATGCAAGATCGATGATCATACAAATGGAAAGAGATGAGCTTTTAGAGGCAATACTAGTTGATTATTTAAAATGATTAATAGGGGCTTATAACCCCTATTATTTTTAGGTGAAATTATGGAGAGAATACTTGCTTTAGACATTGGCGATAAGACAGTGGGACTTGCAGTTTCGGATGAGATGCAAATCATTGTCACAACATTAAATACTATCTTTAGAACATCAAAATTAGAAGATAGGGACAAATTAAAAGCTGTTATTGATCAGTACAAGGTTAAGACTTTGGTAGTAGGACTTCCTAAGAACATGGATGGAAGCCTAGGACCACAAGCAAAAAAAGTAAAGAAGTACATGGATTTTATGAAGAAAAACATAGAAGACATTGAACTTGTCTATGTTGATGAGAGACTAACAACAGTTAGCGCTACAAGAGTATTAATTGATACGAATGTGCGTAGAGAAAACAGAAAGAAGTTTGTAGACTCTATAGCAGCAAATTATATATTAAGAACATATTTGGATATGCAAAGGGGAAAAGATGGACAATAAAATTAAGCTTCTTGATGATAATGGCAAAGAAGTAGAATTTATCGTGGAAGCAACATTTGAGATTGATACAGATAAGTATATAGTCATGTATGAAGATGAAGCGGATGATGACTACTATATTATGAAGTATCAAGAAGATAAAGAAGGTAATTTAGTATTCATTGGCTTGGACGATGAGGAGCTTAAGGAAGCTCAAGAAGCCTATGAAGAATTAGATAAGACAAATTAATAAAAGGAGGAGAAGATGTTAAAGAGTAACAAACTAAGAATCATCCCGCTGGGTGGTCTTAATGAGATCGGAAAGAATATTACTCTTATTGAATGTGATGAAGATATAGTTATATGTGATTGCGGTATGACATTTCCAGAGGACGAGATGCTGGGTGTGGATATCGTAATTCCTGATATCACATACTTAGAAAAAAATAAAGAGAGAATAAAAGGTATAGTTTTAACACACGGTCATGAGGACCATATAGGAGCTATACCATATGTTTTAAAGAAGATTAATGTGCCTATTTATGGTACAAGACTTACTTTGGGACTATTGGAGAATAAATTAAAGGAGCACAACCTAAAGCCAAAGATGCACGTTGTGAACTTTAACGATAAGGTAAGATTAGGTAAAATTGTTGTTGAATTCATTAGACAATGTCACAGTATACCTGATTCAGCAGCTTTAGCCTTCCATACGCCTGCAGGAGTCATAGTTCATACAGGAGACTTTAAGATTGACTTCACACCAATCATGGGTGGAGTTAATGACTTAAACAGATTTGCTGAGCTTGGCGACAAAGGAGTACTTTGCTTATTAGCAGAAAGTACTAACGTTGAAAGAAAGGGCTACACTCTTAGTGAAAGAGTAGTTGGTGAGACATTTAGAACTATCTTCCACGAATATACTGAGAATAGAATTATAGTTGCAACATTTGCATCAAATATACAAAGAATTCAACAGATTATAGAAGCGGCTGAAAAGCACGGAAGGAAGATTGTTTTATCAGGCAGGTCCATGATAAATAACGTCAATGTTGCTAAGGATTTAGGCTACTTAAGAGTTAAAGAATCAAGTATTATTGACATAAATAAGATGAATAAGTATGACGACAGAGAACTTTGTATTATAACAACAGGTTCTCAAGGTGAGCCTATGAGTGCACTTACAAGGATTGCTTATAATGAGCATAGAAAAATTCAGCTCACACCAAATGACTTAATTATACTTTCAGCGCATCCTATACCAGGAAATGAAAACGCAATATCAAAGGTAATTAACAAGCTTATAGAGCTTGATGCAAAAGTTATATACGAATCACTTGGTGAGATACATGTTTCAGGACACGCTTGTCAAGAAGAGCTTAAGCTAATACATTCACTTATTAAGCCAAGATATTTTATTCCAGTTCATGGCGAACAAAGACATCTTAAGATACATGCTTCACTTGCAGAGAGCATGGGCATGAACCCTAAGAACATCTTTATAATGAAGAATGGAGAGGTGCTTGAACTTGACAAGAGAAAGGCTGAGATAGTCGATGAAGTTACTTCAGGCAATGTCTTAGTTGATGGCCTTGGTGTTGGTGATGTTGGTAACATCGTCTTAAGAGATAGAAAACACTTATCTGAAGACGGTTTAATTATAGTTGTGTTAACACTAAGTAAGGAAGACGGCTCAACTATAGCTGGACCAGACATCATATCAAGAGGCTTTGTCTATGTTAGAGAAGCAGACGATCTGATGGAGGAAGCAAAGAACAAGGTCGTTCTTGCTATAGAAGATTGTCAAAAAAGACGTATATCAGACTGGTCAAGCATCAAAAATGCAATTAGAGACAGTTTGAAGAAGTATATATATCAAACTATGAAGAGAAATCCTATGATACTTCCTGTAATTATGGAGGTATAATATAAACTTTATACTAGGAGGAACTATGAAAAATTTAGAAAAATCATATAATCCAGCAGAATTTGAAGACAATATTTATAAATTTTGGATGGACAATGAGTACTTCAAGCCAAGTACTGATGATAGTAAAGAGTCCTTTACCATCGTTATGCCGCCACCAAACGTAACAGGTAAGCTTCACCTTGGCCACGCACTTAACGGAACTTTACAAGATATTGTAATAAGATACAAGAGAATGCAAGGTTACAACGCACTTTGGCTACCTGGAACTGACCATGCGTCAATTTCTACAGAAGCAAAGGTTGTAGAAAAACTTAAAAAAGAAGGCATTAAGAAGAGCGACCTTACAAGAGAAGAGTTTTTGGAGGAAGCTTGGGACTGGACTCACAAGTACGGCGGCAACATCAAAGAGCAGCTTAAAAAATTAGGCTCGTCATGTGATTGGTCACGCGATAGCTTTACACTTGATGAGCACTTAACAAAGGCTGTTTATGAAGTTTTTGAAAGATTATACAAAAAAGACTATATTTATAGAGGCATGAGGATAGTTAACTGGTGTCCACACTGTCACACAGCTATATCCGATACAGAAGTTGTTCATGAGCCACAAGAGGGTAAGATGTGGTACATTAAGTATCCATACTCAGATAAGACTGGCTATGTAACTATAGCAACAACTAGGCCTGAGACACTTCTTGGTGACTTAGCTGTTGCTGTTAATCCAGAAGATGAAAGATACACTGAGATAGTTGGCAAAACGCTTGACCTACCATTAACAGATAGACAAATACCTGTTATTGCTGATGAGTATGTTGACTCATCATTTGGTACTGGCTGTGTTAAGATTACACCATCACATGACCCTAACGACTTCGAAGTAGGTGCTAGACACAATCTTGGTCAACTAATCGTTATAGATGAAGATGCTAAGATGAATGAAAATGCTTACGCTTACAAGGGACTAGATAGATACGAAGCAAGAGAGAGAATCATTAAAGACCTTGATGAACAAGGCCTATTAGTAAAGGTAGAAAAACATGAAAACTCTGTTGGTCACTGCGAAAGATGTAATACTATCATCGAGCCACTAGCTTCACTTCAATGGTTTGTTAAGATGGAAGAGATGGCTAAGAGAGCTCTTGAAGCTTATAGAGAAAATAAAGTAAACATCATCCCTGAAAGGTTCGGCAAGATATATGAAAACTGGCTAGAAAATATCAGAGACTGGTGTATTTCCCGTCAACTATGGTGGGGACACAGAATCCCTGTTTACTATTGTGATGATTGTGGCGAATACATTGTTAGCAAGGAAAAACCAGAAAAGTGCGACAAGTGCGGTTCAGAACATTTAAGACAAGATGAAGATACACTTGACACATGGTTCTCATCAGCTTTATGGCCATTCTCAACACTTGGTTGGCCGGATGTAGATTCAGAAGATTACAAGAGATTCTTCCCGACAGATTTACTAGTAACAGGCTACGACATAATATTCTTCTGGGTTAGTAGAATGATATTCTCATCATTAGAACAAACTGGTGAGGTACCATTTAAAGACGTCTTATTGACTGGACTTATCAGAGACGTACAAGGTAGAAAGATGAGTAAGTCACTTGGCAATGGTATTGATCCACTACAAGTTATCAGTGAATATGGCGCAGATGCGTTAAGATACTCATTAATTACTAATAACGCTCCTGGTAATGACATTAAATATAGCGTTAAAAAAGTTGAACCACAAAGAAATTTTGCTAATAAATTATGGAACGCATCAAGATTTGTTCTTATGAACCTTGATGATAGAGATGACTATAGCCTTGACTACGATAAATTAGAAAGAGAAGACAAATGGATTATCTCAAGACTAAAAACTGTTGTAGATGAGATCAACAATAACCTTGACAAGTACGAGATAGGTATAGCAGCTGCTAAGGTACAAGACTTTATATGGGAGGACTTCTGCGACTGGTATATAGAACTTGTTAAGACAAGATTATACGATAGAGACAATATAAATGCGCAAAATGTTATTTTATACATCTTAGAAAATATTTTAAAGATACTTCATCCATTCATGCCATTTATCACTGAAGAGATCTGGAGCTACCTACCAAATAGAAAGACTCCATTAATCATCAGCAATTGGCCAAAGGATATTAAGTACTACGATGCAGAGCTTAATGATTTAGAACTAATCAAAAATGCTATCAAAGCAATTAGAAAGATGAAGACAGATATGAATATCGAGCCATCAAAACATTTCTCTATGCTTGTATATCCAAACGATGAAGAAGCAGGAAGACTATATAGTGACAGTGCTAATTACTTTAAAGATCTTGAACATATAGATAAGATAACTATACTTGACAATAAGGATGCCATAAACAAAGATTTCACATCGATAATGATGACAAACGCAGAACTATTCTTCCCATTAAACGAGCTTATAGATTTTGAAAAAGAAAAACAAAGACTTATGGAAGAAAAAGAAAAGCTAGATTTTGAAGTTGAAAGACTTGAGAAAAAACTTTCAAATGAAAAATTCGTTAGCAAGGCACCAAAGGATGTTGTTGATAAAGAGAAAGAAAAGCTTGAGAACTACAAGGAGCTATTAGATAAGACATTAAAGAGATTAGAAGAGTTAAAGTAGGTGCATAATGTATAGAGAGAACAAAGTAAACAGGACAGGGATAGATATCAACAAAGCCTCATGGCTATATACAATACTTTTTCTTGCATATATCTTCATAGGCTCAATGCTTCAGCAGCTAGACCTTTACCTAGGACTATTCGCTGGAGAGGTATTGATACTGTTAGTACCAGTTCTTGTTTATGTAAAGCAAAAGAAAGTTAATTTCAAAAGATACTTTAGACTAAATAAAATCACTGGAAAAGAAGCGCTTGTATCAGTTCTTCTAACACTTTTAGTTTATCCACTAGTTGGTATAAGCTCGACACTTTTAATCAAGTTCTATAGCCTATTTGGCGAGGTAAGAGTGCCTCAAATCAATGTCAAATCAGGCGGACTATCAAGTATATACAGCATTTTGATTATAGGTGTGCTTCCAGCCATCTGTGAAGAGTTCTTCGTAAGAGGCCTACTAAGCGCACCAGCCAAGAGAGCAAAGGGAAGGAAATTCACATACTTTTACACAGCACTACTATTTATGCTAATGCATGTTAATCCATTCAACATAGTTGCACCATTCATATTAGGCTATGTATTTTCAGTTTTAAACGAAAAAACAAATTCACTTTACTCGTCAATGCTTGGCCACTTCACATTCAATACTTGCTCAGTCATACTTAGCATATTCCAAAAGGATATTGCCGAGGGCGCAGTAAACGATATGAAGATGATTACGCTAGGTGAAGCAGACTTAAATATAGGCTTATTACAAGGAGTTTTCATGGTACTCATAGCCATAGTGATAATTTTCGTCCTATATAGAGTACTTTCAAAAATGAAGACAAAAGAAGTAACAGAAGATGTAGACTGCACTTTGGACGTAGAAGCGCCAGCAAAGTTCTCATACCTGCCACTAGCCTTTAACATAGTAGTATGGATCATCATGGCAGGATTGCCTCTACTTATGTCACTAGGCATGATAAAAAATTTAGCAGTATAATATTTTTAAAATATTAAATATATATAAAAAAGCCTTGACAATTAAATCAATTTATAGTATCATAGACTAGTCAGTAATATGACTAGTGTGCCCAGATAGCTCAGTCGGTAGAGCAGTAGACTGAAAATCTACGTGTGGCTGGTTCGATCCCGGCTCTGGGCACCATGTGCGGAAATGGCTCAGTGGTAGAGCATCGCCTTGCCAAGGCGAGGGTCGCGAGTTCGAATCTCGTTTTCCGCTCCATATGGCGGCATAGCCAAGTGGTAAGGCACAGGTCTGCAAAACCTTGACCACCAGTTCAAATCTGGTTGCCGCCTCCACAAACTTGAAGCGTGTTTAAAGCACGCTTCTTTTTTTATGCCTAAATCATATTAAAAGCATAACGATTTCTGATGAAGCATCTAGATCAAAATCATTTCGATTGCATATCGCTTCGCCTTAAACGATTAAATACAAAAAACGTTTCACACGAAGATTAATTTGCCACGAATCTATATACGTGTTTAATTTAATAAAAATAATATTAGCAGAAAGAGACACTAGGTGTCTTTTTTTTTTTTTTGATATGTATTGTTATAAATGAGCATATAACTGCATTAGAAGAGAAATTTTTTAAATAAAAATCCTTGACAATTAGACAAAAGTATTCTATAATTTAATAGAAGCAATATATCATTTTATTAGAGTATATTATTAGACTTTAATTATAATGTTTAAGTATATATTTTAAAAAAGCTTAGTCGTATGTGAATTTTGTCACGAAGGAGGATTGTTTATCAAGACGCACATAGCGATACTTTATAAATATATATAAGGATAGTAAAAAATATATATAGAAAGGATATGAAATTAATGAAAATCAAAAAAACGAGGATTTTAGGCTTAATTCTAGCCTTTATCATCTTTTTCACCAACCTTCCATTTGGAAGCGGCATAGTACATGCTGGGGCGGGGGATGTTAAAATTAATGGTACAAACTTTCCTGATAAAATATTTAAGGGATTTGTAAAACAATATGATAAGAATAACAATGGCATTTTAGAGAAATGGGAAACAAGTGGTGTAACAAATATTTATCTAAAGTCTACAAGTAGTAAAGGAAAAATTACAAGCCTTGAAGGGATTGCATGTTTTAAAGACCTTGAAATACTTGATTGCTCAAACAATCAAATAACATCATTAGATTTAAGCCAAAACATCTATCTTAAGACACTTATTTGCGAACTGAACGAACTAAGCTCATTAAAGGTAAGTAAAAATATGGCCCTTACAAGTCTTAAATGTTCAAGAAACCAACTAAGTTCATTAGATGTAAGCCAAAACAAAGCGCTTACGACACTTAGCTGCTATAATAACCGACTAACATCATTAGGCGTAAGCAATAACAGCGCCCTTACAGATCTCGATTGCAGGGGTAACCAACTAACATCATTAGATGTAAGCCAAAACAAAGTCCTTGCGAAACTTACCTGCTATGATAACCAACTAAGTTCATTAGATGTAAGCCAAAACTATGCTCTTACAAATCTCTCTTGCGGAAGTAACCCACTAGGAACATTAGATGTAAGCCAAAACAAAGCGCTTACGACACTTAGCTGCTATAATAACCGACTAACATCATTAGGCGTAAGCAATAACAGCGCCCTTACAAATCTCGATTGCAGGGGTAACCAACTAACATCATTAGATGTAAGCCAAAACACTGCCCTTACAAATCTCGAGTGCAGTGATAACCAACTAAGATCATTAGATGTAAGCAATAAAACAAACTTAAAAAAATTAGGTTGTAGGAGAAATAACTTAACAAATCTTAATGTAACAGGCGCTTCTGCTCTAGAAGAAATAGCCTGTGCCGATAATAAATTATCAACCATAGATTTAGACACTAATACAAATCTTAAAAATGTAATAGTAAAAGGCAACAATATGACGACTTTAAACTCACCAAATGAAACAGCAGTACCTTTTATCGGAGGGATACAGTTTAGTGAAGTGAATCCGTATTATATTGCTGTTGATAAAAAAACAAAGAAATTCAAATATAGCGTGTTACCAGGAAAATTTGACGTGGGCAGAGCAAAAGATCTAAACGGTCTAAAAATTGAGTATGATTATTTTAATATAACTGAAGAATATGAAGACGAAGGATATTACAAATGTTCTTATAAATACTCCTTTAATAAAAGATGGACAATTCCAGTAAAATTATATGTAAAATTTGTAGATGAAAAGGTAACTATCGGAAATGATCCGGAAATCCCTGCATTAGGAAATATTGAAAGAGTAATCTTTGATGCAGGCGAAGGCAATACAGTAGACGGAACACACAGATACAAAGTTATAGACGTACTAGCAGAAACAGCATGGGATAACAAAGCTGTAAAAGATGAAATTCCAGAAAAAGCAATAAACCAAGATACAAAACAAGAATTTGACAAATGGAGCGAAACAGTACCAACAGCAGGTACAGTAGAAGCAAAGACATTTACAGCAACATATAAAGCAAAAGAACTAGTGAAAGCAGGAACAGATCCTAACGCAGCAGTTCCAAACGGATATACAAGAGTAAAATTTGACGCAGGCGAAGGAAATACAGTAGACGGAACACACAGATACAAAGTTATAGACGTATTAACAGGAACAGCATGGGATAACAAAGCTGTAAAAGATGAAATTCCAGAAAAAGCAATAAACCAAGATACAAAACAAGAATTTGACAAATGGAGCGAAACAGTACCAACATCAGGAAACGTAACAACAAAAACATTTACAGCAGTCTACAAGATAAATCTAACATTTGATGCAGGCGAAGGAACCATCAACGGCGAGCAAAAGGTGGTCTTAAATGTACCTAGTACCGCGGATTTCGGATCACCAGCATTAAGGATGCGAATATTAGCGATTAAACCAATAGCCAATGATCCCACTAAGGCATTTTTGAGTTGGCTTCCAGAAGTACCTCAAAGTGGAAAAGTAACAACACAAACATTTACAGCAACATATAAAAGAAAACCAAAATTCAGCGAAGTAACCGATCCAGACAGTCAAGTACCAGCAGGCTATGTGAGACTAAAATTCGACGCAACATCAGCTGGTAAGATTGGAAAAGTTCAAGTAAAAGCAATAGATGTACTAGATGGAACAACATACAAAGACGCAGAACTAAAAGAAAAGATTGCGGCAATAGTAGCAGTTCCAACAGACACAACACAAGAATTTAACAAATGGAATCCAGAAGTACCAGCAACAGGAAACGTAGCAACAGAAACATTCATAGCAATCTACAAAGATGTAGCACCAGTAGTAGGACCAGTAGATCCAACACAACCAGGTGGAGGAAAGCCAGCAGATCCAAGCAAATACTATGTAGTAACATTTGAATCAGCAGATACAACAAAGGGAACAGTAGATGCTAAAAATACAGTATATGTATTAAAGACAGAAACAAAGACATTAGCCGACGTAACAGCACCAAAGACAACAGCAGTACAAGGCTATGAATTTGAAAAATGGGAACCAGCTTTAGATGCAAACACAACAATCGCTAGAGATATGACAGTAAAAGCATACTTCAAACAAGCAGGTGCACCAACACCACAAAATCCACCAGTAGTAGGACCAGTAGATCCAACACAACCAGGTGGAGGAAAGCCAGCAGATCCAAGCAAATACTATGTAGTAACATTTGAATCAGCAGATACAACAAAGGGAACAGTAGATGCTAAAAATACAGTATATGTATTAAAGACAGAAACAAAGACATTAGCCGACGTAACAGCACCAAAGACAACAGCAGTACAAGGCTATGAATTTGAAAAATGGGAACCAGCTTTAGATGCAAACACAACAATCGCTAGAGATATGACAGTAAAAGCATACTTCAAACAAGCAGGTGCACCAACACCACAAAATCCACCAGTAGTAGGACCAGTAGATCCAACACAACCAGGTGGAGGAAAGCCAGCAGATCCAAGCAAATACTATGTAGTAACATTTGAATCAGCAGATACAACAAAGGGAACAGTAGATGCTAAAAATACAGTATATGTATTAAAGACAGAAACAAAGACATTAGCCGACGTAACAGCACCAAAGACAACAGCAGTACAAGGCTATGAATTTGAAAAATGGGAACCAGCTTTAGATGCAAACACAACAATCGCTAGAGATATGACAGTAAAAGCATACTTCAAACAAGCAGGTGCACCAACACCACAAAATCCACCAGTAGTAGGACCAGTAGATCCAACACAACCAGGTGGAGGAAAGCCAGCAGATCCAAGCAAATACTATGTAGTAACATTTGAATCAGCAGATACAACAAAGGGAACAGTAGATGCTAAAAATACAGTATATGTATTAAAGACAGAAACAAAGACATTAGCCGACGTAACAGCACCAAAGACAACAGCAGTACAAGGCTATGAATTTGAAAAATGGGAACCAGCTTTAGATGCAAACACAACAATCGCTAGAGATATGACAGTAAAAGCATACTTCAAACAAGCAGGTGCACCAACACCACAAAATCCACCAGTAGTAGGACCAGTAGATCCAACACAACCAGGTGGAGGAAAGCCAGCAGATCCAAGCAAATACTATGTAGTAACATTTGAATCAGCAGATACAACAAAGGGAACAGTAGATGCTAAAAATACAGTATATGTATTAAAGACAGAAACAAAGACATTAGCCGACGTAACAGCACCAAAGACAACAGCAGTACAAGGCTATGAATTTGAAAAATGGGAACCAGCTTTAGATGCAAACACAACAATCGCTAGAGATATGACAGTAAAAGCATACTTCAAACAAGCAGGTGCACCAACACCACAAAATCCACCAGTAGTAGGACCAGTAGATCCAACACAACCAGGTGGAGGAAAGCCAGCAGATCCAAGCAAATACTATGTAGTAACATTTGAATCAGCAGATACAACAAAGGGAACAGTAGATGCTAAAAATACAGTATATGTATTAAAGACAGAAACAAAGACATTAGCCGACGTAACAGCACCAAAGACAACAGCAGTACAAGGCTATGAATTTGAAAAATGGGAACCAGCTTTAGATGCAAACACAACAATCGCTAGAGATATGACAGTAAAAGCATACTTCAAACAAGCAGGTGCACCAACACCACAAAATCCACCAGTAGTAGGACCAGTAGATCCAACACAACCAGGTGGAGGAAAGCCAGCAGATCCAAGCAAATACTATGTAGTAACATTTGAATCAGCAGATACAACAAAGGGAACAGTAGATGCTAAAAATACAGTATATGTATTAAAGACAGAAACAAAGACATTAGCCGACGTAACAGCACCAAAGACAACAGCAGTACAAGGCTATGAATTTGAAAAATGGGAACCAGCTTTAGATGCAAACACAACAATCGCTAGAGATATGACAGTAAAAGCATACTTCAAACAAGCAGGTGCACCAACACCACAAAATCCACCAGTAGTAGGACCAGTAGATCCAACACAACCAGGTGGAGGAAAGCCAGCAGATCCAAGCAAATACTATGTAGTAACATTTGAATCAGCAGATACAACAAAGGGAACAGTAGATGCTAAAAATACAGTATATGTATTAAAGACAGAAACAAAGACATTAGCCGACGTAACAGCACCAAAGACAACAGCAGTACAAGGCTATGAATTTGAAAAATGGGAACCAGCTTTAGATGCAAACACAACAATCGCTAGAGATATGACAGTAAAAGCATACTTCAAACAAGCAGGTGCACCAACACCACAAAATCCACCAGTAGTAGGACCAGTAGATCCAACACAACCAGGTGGAGGAAAGCCAGCAGATCCAAGCAAATACTATGTAGTAACATTTGAATCAGCAGATACAACAAAGGGAACAGTAGATGCTAAAAATACAGTATATGTATTAAAGACAGAAACAAAGACATTAGCCGACGTAACAGCACCAAAGACAACAGCAGTACAAGGCTATGAATTTGAAAAATGGGAACCAGCTTTAGATGCAAACACAACAATCGCTAGAGATATGACAGTAAAAGCATACTTCAAACAAGCAGGTGCACCAACACCACAAAATCCACCAGTAGTAGGACCAGTAGATCCAACACAACCAGGTGGAGGAAAGCCAGCAGATCCAAGCAAATACTATGTAGTAACATTTGAATCAGCAGATACAACAAAGGGAACAGTAGATGCTAAAAATACAGTATATGTATTAAAGACAGAAACAAAGACATTAGCCGACGTAACAGCACCAAAGACAACAGCAGTACAAGGCTATGAATTTGAAAAATGGGAACCAGCTTTAGATGCAAACACAACAATCGCTAGAGATATGACAGTAAAAGCATACTTCAAACAAGCAGGTGCACCAACACCACAAAATCCACCAGTAGTAGGACCAGTAGATCCAACACAACCAGGTGGAGGAAAGCCAGCAGATCCAAGCAAATACTATGTAGTAACATTTGAATCAGCAGATACAACAAAGGGAACAGTAGATGCTAAAAATACAGTATATGTATTAAAGACAGAAACAAAGACATTAGCCGACGTAACAGCACCAAAGACAACAGCAGTACAAGGCTATGAATTTGAAAAATGGGAACCAGCTTTAGATGCAAACACAACAATCGCTAGAGATATGACAGTAAAAGCATACTTCAAACAAGCAGGTGCACCAACACCACAAAATCCACCAGTAGTAGGACCAGTAGATCCAACACAACCAGGTGGAGGAAAGCCAGCAGATCCAAGCAAATACTATGTAGTAACATTTGAATCAGCAGATACAACAAAGGGAACAGTAGATGCTAAAAATACAGTATATGTATTAAAGACAGAAACAAAGACATTAGCCGACGTAACAGCACCAAAGACAACAGCAGTACAAGGCTATGAATTTGAAAAATGGGAACCAGCTTTAGATGCAAACACAACAATCGCTAGAGATATGACAGTAAAAGCATACTTCAAACAAGCAGGTGCACCAACACCACAAAATCCACCAGTAGTAGGACCAGTAGATCCAACACAACCAGGTGGAGGAAAGCCAGCAGATCCAAGCAAATACTATGTAGTAACATTTGAATCAGAAAATGAAAACAAAGGTACTGTAGCAAAAGCAAATACTGTTTATGTACCAATGGGAGCAGGCAAAACATTTGCAGATTTAGCAAGTTTTGCACCAGCAGCTATACCTTACTATGGATATGAGTTTGCTGGATGGTCACCTTATCTATATGGCAATCCAACAATTATCGAAAGAGATATGGTTATTTATGCTAGATTTGAAGAGATATACACACCAAGCTACCCATACCCATACGAAAGACGTAGACCTCGTAGAAAATATAATGAAAGAGACGACAGATATGATAGAGATGATAATGAAGAAGAAAAAATTGAAGAAGCTAAAGTTTATGACAAGCTTGAAGCAATACTATTTATAAATAACAATCTAATGCAGAAGTCAGTAAATGGTGTTGTAAGCCAAGTTAGGATGGACATCGCTCCATTCATCTATCAATCAAGAACTATGCTTCCAATACGCTTCGTTGCTGAATCTTTAGGATTTATGGTAACATGGGATGCAAATACAAGGACTGTTTATCTTGTAGACAAGAAAAATATCGTACAAATACCTGTTGATACAAACAATATAATTGTAAACGGAAATACATTTGTAAGTGATGTTAAACCTATAATTAAGAATAACAGAACTATGCTTCCAATTGCAAACGTTGCAAGGGCTTTAGGCCTTGTAGATGGCAAGGACATCTTATGGGATGCAGCTACAAAGCAAGTTACTATTATAAGAATGATCGAAAAATAGATCAACTATAAAAAGGGGATCCAATAGATCATCTCTAAAAAAGGACACCCAGGTGTCCTTTTTTAGTTTTATAAAGGCTGTATAATATCTATTGGGGAGTTAAATCCTCAATAGATATTATACAGCCAAATAAAATTATGTTTGACTATACTAATGATTGATAAAGGAGTGATAATAAAATGTATATTCCTAGAGAGAAACTGCTAAGAAAGTTTTGGGTAATACTACTTTCTTTAATGGTTCTTGTACACACGCTTATATTGCCTGTTTCTGCAGCCGTAAATGTAAATGAAAATACATCGACAGTTAATAGAAGCACAATGAAAACTGCACCTATAAGAGCTAAGGAAATAGAGGGTCCCATACCTAATCCTCAGTACGAGTATTATCTAAATCACAAAGAGGAATTTACTTATGGCTACATACCGCCAAAGTATATCTTTCCTCAAGAAAAAACAAGAAATATTAGAACTAGATCATCAAGTGAATTCTCTAGATTCAAAAAATATGATTCTAGAAGTGGTGATATAAAATTAAATCACTTTGGCATAAATGTCATAACTCCACGAAAAGATCAGTTTTACACAGGAACTTGTTGGGCTCATGCTTATTTAGCAGTAGTAGAATCACTATTAAAAATTAAATATGGAGAAGACTATGATTTATCAGAAGGTCATATGGCATATAATGTTGATGATCAAACAAATCTTCAATCGGGTGGGCTTGATGAAGATGCGCTAGCTTACTGCGCTAGGCTTTCAGGACCCGTACTAGAAAAAAATCTCACAGCATACTCAATCAATGAAGATGATCCAAAAGACAGAAAACAAAAAGATTTTGACCCATCAAGAGCAATCTCACTTCCTGAAGGTGAAAGAGATACCTTTAAGATAATGGGTGATGCTTTTAATAAGAAACTAGATTTTTTAGTTACAAGGACCTTGGAATTGGACTTAACACTTGAAAATCTAAAGAGATGTATATATGAAAATGGATCGGTACAAGGTACCTATTTAATAGCGGAAGATGGGTATAGCAAAGATGTTCTTGGAGGTAGATGGATTGATAAATGGTCTGTTAAGAAAAATGGAGTTCGTTATCACTATGTGAGAAATTTTAAAAATTCAAATTATCTGAAGTATAATCATGCGGTTGCATTAATAGGATGGGATGACGATAAGGAAATTAAAAATAAATTAGGAGAAACAGCAAAAGGAGCCTTTTTAGTTAAAAATTCAGTGCCCGCTCCGCCATATGATCGCTATGACGATGCTAGAGGGTATCATTGGATTTCCTATGAATCATTTTTAGGCAATGGAGATATAGTTCCAAGTTTTACTAAAATCATTACCCCACGAGAAGTTAGACCCATGGATCCAGATGAAAGAGCAAGTCTTAAAAATGTATATAATCCTTGCAAACTTGCAGGTACTACTTTTAATCAAAAATTCGATATAAAAGGAAAGCTAAACAAGGCCATAAATGTTTATGAAAGAGGTACAACTGAACCTGAAACTATCAAGTATGTAACCTACTATAATAAGTCAGAAGGGTCTGCTCCATATAAAATCTATATAACCGAAGACCCAGAACTACTAAAAGAAGAAAAGACCACATTTGCTGATGGAACAAAAGGGGATACACTAAAAGATATAAACAGTGACAAATGGGTAGAATTGGCTAGCGGCACTTTTACAGAAAAAGGATATCAAACATTAGAAGTAATACAGCCTTATACAATAACTAGCGGCAAATTTGCCTTAAAGATCGAGACAGATTCCAAGACTATGGGACTTTCATATAGAAGTTTTCCTACAGTTGAAAAAGTGCCCGCATCTTCATATATGTACAATGATAAAAATACAGAACATTTTTTCCAAAAAATTGATGATTTCTACAAAATTTTCCTAGGAACTGTGACAGTTAAACCTAAAGAATACACGGTAACTGTAAATAACGATGGAAATGGCACAGCAACAGCAAATCCTTCCAAGGGGCCAAAGAGAACAAAGGTAACCATAAAAGCAGATCCAAACCCGGGCTATGAATTTGACAAATGGGAAGTAGAAGGAGCAACAGCACAAGATCCAAAATCTCTTGAAACAACCCTAACCATAGGAGAAGGAAATGTAACAGCGAAGGCAATTTTCAAAAAAATACCACCAAAAGAATACAAAGTAAGCTTTGAAACAACCTATGGAACAAAACCGGCAGATCAAAAAATAAAAGAAGGCGAAAAAGCAAAAGAACCGCAAGGATTTGAAAAAGACACAACAGAAATCCTGGATAGCGCAAGCGGCAAGACCTATATATTCAAAGGTTGGTTCCTAGGCACAGAAGAATATAACTTCGAAACAGAAGTAAAAGGAAACAAGATCCTAAAAGCGAAATGGGAAGAAAAAATCATCCCAATAGCAGAATACACAGTAAGCTTTGAAACAACCTATGGAACAAAACCAGAAGACCAAAAAATAAAAGAAAATGAAAAAGCAAAAGCACCAACGGGATTTGAAAAAGACACAACAGAAATCCTGGATAGCGCAAGCGGCAAGACCTATATATTCAAAGGTTGGTTCCTAGGCACAGAAGAATATAACTTCGAAACAGAAGTAAAAGAAAACAAGACCTTAAAAGCAAAATGGGAAGAAAAAATCATCCCAACAGTCGAATACAAAGTAAGCTTTGAAACAACCTACGGCACAAAACCAGAAGACCAAAAAATAAAAGAAAATGAAAAAGCAAAAGCACCAACGGGATTTGAAAAAGACACAACAGAAATCCTGGATAGCGCAAGCGGCAAGACCTATATATTCAAAGGTTGGTTCCTAGGCACAGAAGAATATAACTTCGAAACAGAAGTAAAAGAAAACAAGACCTTAAAAGCAAAATGGGAAGAAAAAATCATCCCAACAGTCGAATACACAGTAAGCTTTGAAACAACCTATGGAACAAAACCGGCAGATCAAAAAATAAAAGAAGGCGAAAAAGCAAAAGAACCGCAAGGATTTGAAAAAGACACAACAGAAATCCTGGATAGCGCAAGCGGCAAGACCTATATATTCAAAGGTTGGTTCCTAGGCACAGAAGAATATAACTTCGAAACAGAAGTAAAAGGAAACAAGATCCTAAAAGCGAAATGGGAAGAAAAAATCATCCCAATAGCAGAATACACAGTAAGCTTTGAAACAACCTATGGAACAAAACCAGAAGACCAAAAAATAAAAGAAAATGAAAAAGCAAAAGCACCAACGGGATTTGAAAAAGACACAACAGAAATCCTGGATAGCGCAAGCGGCAAGACCTATATATTCAAAGGTTGGTTCCTAGGCACAGAAGAATATAACTTCGAAACAGAAGTAAAAGAAAACAAGACCTTAAAAGCAAAATGGGAAGAAAAAATCATCCCAACAGTCGAATACAAAGTAAGCTTTGAAACAACCTACGGCACAAAACCAGAAGACCAAAAAGTAAAAGAAAACGGAAAAGCAAAAGCACCAACGGGATTTGAAAAAGACACAACAGAAATCCTGGATAGCGCAAACGGCAAGACCTATATATTCAAAGGTTGGTTCCTAGGCACAGAAGAATATAACTTCGAAACAGAAGTAAAAGGAAACAAGATCCTAAAAGCGAAATGGGAAGAAAAAATCATCCCAATAGCAGAATACACAGTAAGCTTTGAAACAACCTACGGCACAAAACCAGAAGACCAAAAAGTAAAAGAAAACGGAAAAGCAAAAGCACCAACGGATTTTGAAAAGACACAACAGAAATCCTGGATAGCGCAAGCGGCAAGACCTATATATTCAAAGGTTGGTTCCTAGGCACAGAAGAATATAACTTCGAAACAGAAGTAAAAGAAAACAAGACCTTAAAAGCAAAATGGGAAGAAAAAATCATCCCAACAGTCGAATACAAAGTAAGCTTTGAAACAACCTACGGCACAAAACCAGAAGACCAAAAAGTAAAAGAAAACGGAAAAGCAAAAGCACCAACGGGATTTGAAAAAGACACAACAGAAATCCTGGATAGCGCAAGCGGCAAGACCTATATATTCAAAGGTTGGTTCCTAGGCACAGAAGAATATAACTTCGAAACAGAAGTAAAAGAAAACAAGACCTTAAAAGCAAAATGGGAAGAAAAAATCATCCCAACAGTCGAATACAAAGTAAGCTTTGAAACAACCTACGGCACAAAACCAGAAGACCAAAAGTAAAAGAAAACGGAAAAGCAAAAGCACCAACGGATTTGAAAAGACACAACAGAAATCCTGGATAGCGCAAGCGGCAAGACCTATATATTCAAAGGTTGGTTCCTAGGCACAGAAGAATATAACTTCGAAACAGAAGTAAAAGAAAACAAGACCTTAAAAGCAAAATGGGAAGAAAAAATCATCCCAATAGTAGAATATACGGTAACAGTAACCGATGATGGAAACGGAACAGCAACAGCTGATCCATCCAAAGGACCAAAAGGAACAAAAGTAAACCTAAAAGCAGTTCCAAAACCAGACTATGAATTTGACAAATGGGAAGTAGAAGGAGCAATTGTATCAGATATAAATGCTTTAAAAACCACATTAATCATAGGAGAAGGTAACGCAACAGCAAAAGCAGTCTTTAAGAAAGCAAAAAAAGTATTTGATCCAGCTCATGTAGAAACTATGGTAGTAAAAACACAGCCAACAAAACTAATCTACAAAGAAGGTGATAACCTAACACTAGCAGGACTAGTTGTAACGTTAACAGATAATCAAGGCTTAACAAAGTACGTAGCATTTGCAGACTTTGTAGATAATGGAATCACTGCGGAACCAGCAAATGATACAGCATTAACAGTAGCTAATCACAATGGTAAGAAAGTTACATTAACAAAAGGCAATTTAACAGCAGATACAAATGCCTTAACAGTAAATAAAAAAGATGATTTAACAAAATACAAAGAAAAAGCAAAAGAAGAAATAGATAAACTTTCTAACTTAACAAACCAAGAGAAGAAAGAATTTAAAGACAAAGTAGATGAACAAGTTGATCAACCAGGAGTTGATAAAGTAGTAGAAGAAGCTAAGGCAAAAAATGATGCTAAAGTACTTCCACCTACACCTACACCTACACCAACACCTAACAGACCATATTGGCCAGAGCATAGAGAAGAAGAAAGACCATACAGACCATACAGACCATATAGACCTAATAGAAACGAAACAAAACAAAATGATACTGAAAAAGAAACTAAACCAGTAGAAGAAAAAATTGAAGAAGCTAAAGTTTATGACAAGCTTGAAGCAATACTATTTATAAATAACAATCTAATGCAGAAGTCAGTAAATGGTGTTGTAAGCCAAGTTAGGATGGACATCGCTCCATTCATCTATCAATCAAGAACTATGCTTCCAATACGTTTTGTTGCTGAAGCTTTAGGATTTATGGTAACATGGGATGAAAATACAAGGACTGTTTATCTTGTAGACAAGGAAAATATCGTACAAATACCTGTTGATACAAACAATATAATTGTAAACGGAAATACATTTGTAAGTGATGTTAAACCTATAATTAAGAATAACAGAACTATGCTTCCAATTGCAAACGTTGCAAGGGCTTTAGGCCTTGTAGATGGCAAGGACATCTTCTGGGATGCAGTAAGCAAATCTGTTACTATAAAGAGAAACGTTTTAAAATAGGATTTTGATTAAAGAGCTAGATTTAATATCTGGCTCTTTTTTTGCGTGTAAAATGCTTTTTGTGTTATAATCATCTTAGGTGATGTATATGATAGCTATAGTTGACAAGGCTTACTACAAAGTTCTAAGTCCAAAGCTTATAAAATACGATATAAGAGCTTATCCATCTTACGAGAGCAAGATATTGAAAGGTGTGGTTAAGACGCATCCTGATATGTCGCTCTTTAAGTATAATGAAGAGACTTTAATTGCAAGCCGCGAGTCTTATGAGTATTATAAGGACATATTTAAAGGTACAAAGGTAAATCTAATTAATGCAGGCGAGGATTCACTCGATAAGTACCCATACGATGTGAAGTTCAACGCGCTTCGTGTGGGAGATTACTTAATTTGCAAAAAAGATTTTTGTGCTGAGGCTTTATTGTCTCGCTTTGAAAATGACCAGATTATTAACTCTTCGCAAGGTTATGTAAAGTGCTCTGTTATTGATATAGATGACAAGTATTATGTGACTGATGACATATACCTAGAAAAAATTATATCCTCACTTGGATATAAAACGCTATTATTAGACAAAGGTCTTGTAAGTATCAAGGACTATAGCTATGGCTTCATAGGTGGAGCAAGTGGATATGCGCTTGATAAGATATTTCTAACGGGAGTCATTAAGGATGAGATAAATAGACTTCACCTCGAAGAATTTGCGCGAGCAATCAATAAAGAATTGATTTCTTTAACGGAATGTGATATATTTGATGTAGGAACTATGATGATAATGGAGGTTTAGTATGATAGTAAAACCATCAATATTGCCAGGTACTATGGAACTTTTACCACAAGAGCAATTGATTTTTAATAAGATGAAGGACATAATTAGAGAGACTTATGAATTATTCTCTTTTTTACCTATAGACACTCCAAGCATGGAGAAGAGGGAGATACTGCTTGCTAAAGGTGGCGGTGAAACTGAAAAGCAAATTTACAATATTGAAAACACTTCGACTGAGACATCTTTACGTTTCGACTTAACTGTACCACTTGCTAGATATGTTAGCATGCATGAGCATGAACTTAAATTTCCATTTAAGAGGTATCAAATCGACAAGGTATATAGAGGAGAGAGAAATCAAAAGGGTAGATACAGAGAGTTCTACCAATGCGACGTAGACATCATAGGTGATGATACACTTTCAAAGTTTTACGATGCAGAGCTTGTTAAGATTATAAGCATAATATTCAAGAAGTTTGGCTTTGATAAGTTTACTATTATGATTAATAATAGAAACATAATGAATGGTTTCCTAAGAAGCCTTGGAGTTGAGGATACGGTTGCGGCTGTGCGCGCTTTGGATAAGTATGACAAGATTGGTAGAGAGAGTCTTGAAGAACTACTTTTAGATCAAGGCATTAATTCTGATGCTGTAAAAAAGATTTTAGCACTAATAGAGTTTGAAGGTACAAATGACGAAACTATCAAGTACTTAGAAGGACTTAATATTGATAACGAAATCTTCTTAAAAGGCCTTTCTGAGATGAAGGAAGTACTAAGCAATATCAAACTATTTAAGGTTGGTGAAAACAATTATAAGTTCACATTAAAATTACAAAGAGGTCTTGACTACTACACATCAACTGTTATTGAAACTACTCTTGATGATTATAAAGAGCTAGGAAGTGTTGCTGGCGGTGGTAGCTATGAAAACCTTACACAGTTCTACTCAAAGAGAAATTTACCTGGAGTAGGTATATCCATCGGTTTAACAAGATTATTCTTCCAATTAAGCGAGAAGAATATACTTCCAAAGTTTGAAAAAGATAAAAAATCAGTCTTGATAGCGCCACTTGATATAGACATGGCTTATTCGATAGACATCTTAAATGAACTTCACGCTTTGAACGTTCACTCAGAGGTATTATATTCAAAGATGAAGATGAAGAAGATATTCGACTTTGCTGAGACTAATGACTTTGACTACATTATCTTCATAGGCCAAGAAGAGCTTGAGAAAAAAGTTTTATCAGTAAGAGACCTTGCTAATAAAGAAAGCTTATCTCTAAGTCTCGATGAATTAAAAAAATTAATACAATAGATCTTAGTCCCTGTACTTTTATGTGCAGGGATTTTTACATTTGTTAAAGTACTACTTGAATATAGCTTCTTGTTTGTGGTATAATTATTTAGAGGTGGTATGATGAAAAAGCTTTTATTAATCCTGTTATCTGCTCTTATATTTTTAATGAGCTTTACTTCTTATGCAAAGAATAATGATAAGTTAAAAATAAATGACTCAAATATAAATAAATTAGCTGGACTTGTTAATTCTGACCTTGAAGAGAAAGTATTAGAGCGCGTTGAAGGTGATAAAAAGGCTATATACATACCTGCAAGAGAGGTATTTACAAAGCTTAGATACGACATATACTGGAACAATGAAGATAAGACTTGCTATTTCAAAAAAGGCATTAAGAAGATAAAAGTTAAACTTGCTTCTAAAATTTATAGCGGATACAACAGAGACCGTATTGAACTTAGCAACGAAGCAATTTTGGTAAAATCAAAATTATATTTGCCTATAGATGTGTTATACTATCTACTTGATTATGATACATTCATCGTTTCTGACACTATATATATCAGAAATGCGATAGATGGTATCAAAACAGGTATTATTAACGATGGTAAGTGTTCGGTGGCATATCCTGTATTCTTTAGCAATGAAGATGTTAAAAGAGCGTATAGAAACAATATAAATGCTAAAATAAAATATTTTGTTGATACTAACATAGAAAAGGCAAAAAATGATGATAACCTAGAGAAGTTATACTTCACATATGACATAGCAAGATCAGATGATAAGCTTGTTTCACTTTGCTTCTATATCAATAAAGTATATGCTGACAATAAGATTGAAAATGAATTTTATACAAAAACATTTAATTATAATAGTGCAGAAGAGATTAAATACGAAGATTTGATTAAAAAAGATCAAGATGTTAGAGAAAAGATTTTATATAATTTTGCAAAAAATATTGAAGAAAAGAACAAGATTAGAAACAATATTACTGGATTTTACATTGTAGATAATTCCATAATTTTGTATTACTACAAGGACAAGGTTGGAAGTTCCAATATTGGATCATGCTTCATAAGAAGTGAGGATCTAAATTATTATATAAATGAGGAATATTTAAAATATTTTAATTAAAGGAGTGTAATTACATGAAAGTTGCATTAGTAATGGGTAGCATCTCTGATAAAGAGGTTGTTGAAAAATCACAAAAGGTACTTGATGATTTTGGAGTTGAGTATGAGACAAGAGTTATCTCTGCTCACAGAACACCAGAAGTAGCATTTGACTTTGCTAAAAACGCAAAGAAGAATGGTATCGAGGCAATAATAACGTTTGCAGGTAAGGCTGCACACTTAGGAGGAGTCATAGCAGGACTTAGTACTTTACCAGTTATAGGAGTTCCTGTAAAGAGCTCTTTAATGGATGGACTAGATTCACTTCTTTCAATTGTTCAAATGCCAAAGGGCGTTCCAGTTGCAACAGTTGCCGTTAACGGAGCTGAAAACGCAGCAATACTAGCTGTACAAATCTTGGCAATAAAATATGATGAACTTGCTAAGAAGCTTGAAGACTATAAAGTAAAGATGAGAGAAGACATCGTTAAAATCGATGCAGAACTTAATAAGTAGGTAAAGCTATGGGACTAACATATAAAGACGCTGGAGTAGATAAGACTAAAGGTTACGAAGAGGTAAAACTTATAAAGAGCCTTATCAAATCTACAAACAGAGACGGAGTTTTAAACGATATAGGAAACTTTTCTGGTTTATTCAAGATAGACCTTAAAAAATATGATAAGCCAGTACTAGTAAGTGGCACAGATGGTGTAGGAACTAAGCTAAAGCTCGCATTTATCTTAGATAAGCACGATACTATCGGTATAGATGCTGTGGCAATGTGCGTTAATGACATCATTTGTCAAGGTGCTGAACCACTTTTCTTCCTTGACTACATCGCTTCATCTAAACTTATTCCAGAGAAGATGGCAAAGATAGTTTCAGGTGTTGCCGAAGGATGCAAGATGAGCCATGCTGCGCTTATAGGCGGAGAAACAGCTGAGATGCCAGGTTTTTACGCAGAAGGTGAGTACGACATAGCAGGCTTTGCTGTAGGCGTCGTAAATGAAGATAAAATTATAGACGGCTCAAAGCTTGAAGACGGAGATGTAATCATTGGTTTAAGGTCAAGTGGCGTTCATTCAAACGGTTTCTCGTTAGTTAGAAAGATTATCTTTGATAACGATAAAGTTGATGTAAACAAAAAGTATGAGGGACTTGATGACACACTTTTAAATGTTTTACTTACACCAACAAGAATTTACTACGATCCAATGATGGATATCATTGAGCATGTTAATGTTAAGGCAATCTCACATATAACAGGAGGCGGCTTCTACGAAAACATTCCTAGAATGATTAAAGACGGCTACACAGCTGTTATTGATCTTAAAGATTATGAAATACCTACAATATTTAAGTATTTAATGACATGGGCTGACGTTCATATAGAAGAGATGTTTGGCACATTCAACATGGGTATAGGTATGGTCTTTGCTGTATCGAAAGGCGAATTAGCTAAGACTGAAGAAATTCTTAAGAAGCATGGTGAAGACTACGTAATCTTAGGTCACGTTGAAGAAAAAGAAACTAAGGAAAAGATATGTCTAAATTTAAAATAGCCGTTTTAGCATCTGGTTCTGGCACGAATTTTCAAGCCATAATCGATGCTGTTAAAGAAAAAAGGCTTGACGCTGAGATTGTTTGCTTGATAAGTGATAGAAAAGCAGCTTATGCACTAGAAAGAGCTAAGGATAATGGCATTGACTCCTACTACTTTAGTATTAAAAAATATGCTTCTAGCGAAGAGTTCAATCACGCTATACTTGAGGTGCTTGATAAATATGAGCCTAATTTAATTGTGCTTGCGGGCTACCTAAAGATTCTATCACACGAATTTATACAAAAGTATAGAGGCAGGATTATAAATATACATCCTTCATTAATACCAAAGCATTGTGGAGATGGTTTCTGGGGAATGAAGGTTCACGAGAGCGTAATTAAATCAGGCGATGATTACTCGGGAGCGACAGTGCACTTCGTTGACGAGGGTACTGACACAGGTAAAATCATCATACAGCGGAAGATCAAGCTTACTGAAGAAGAAACGGCAGAATCTTTGCAGAAGAAGATTTTAAATGAGATAGAACATAAAATTTTGATTGAAGCGATAGATAAAATAATAGGGGGCAAAATTGATGAAAAAAGCATTGATTAGTGTTTATGACAAAACAGGCATAGTTGAGTTTGCGAGAGAACTTGAAAATTTAGGCTATGGAATAATTTCAACTGGTGGAACATATAAAAAGCTCATAGACGCAGGTTTAAAGGTTGAAGAAGTTACTGAAGTAACAAATTTTCCTGAGTGCTTAGACGGTAGAGTAAAGACACTTAATCCATATATTCACTGCGGCATTCTATATAGAAGAGATCTTGAAGAAGACAGAGAATTTATTAAGAAGATGGACATATCAGATATTGACATAATCGTTAATAATCTATATCCATTTGAAGAATATGTTAACGATCCAAGCAAAACACACGACGAGATAATCGAAAAGATAGACATAGGCGGACCATCGATGATAAGAGCGGCTGCTAAAAACTATAAGTTTGTGACTGTTATTATGGATCCAAGCGATTTTGATCTAGTATTAAAAGAATTAAAAGAAAATAAAGAGACATCACTAAAGACTAGAGAGTACTTAGCAGGTAAAGTCTTTAACTACACAGCATATTATGATTCATTAATTGCTGATTACTTCAATAGAAAGCAAGGTATCGAGTTCCCAGAGTACTATACAAAGGGCTACAAGAAGATAAGCTCACTTAGATATGGAGAAAACCCACATCAAAATGCGGCATTCTACAAAGAATCAAAGGTAGAAGAAGGTTCATTAGTATCAGCTAAGCAGCTTCATGGCAAGGAATTATCATTTAACAATATTAACGATGCTAATGGAGCACTTGAGACACTAAAGATGTTTACAGAAAAACCTACTATAGTTGCTGTTAAGCACACTAACCCTTGCGGTGTTGCATCTGCAGACACTTTAGCTGAAGCATTTAGAAAGGCTCGCGACTGTGATGATCAATCAATATTTGGAGGCATCATTGCATCTAATAGAGAGATAGATGCTGAAACTGCTGAAGAGATGAGAGACATATTCTTAGAAGTAATTATGGCCCCATCATATACAGACGAAGCATTTAAGATACTAACAGATAAGAAGAAAAACAGAAGAATATTAACAATAGACAATATTACAAACAACGAGTACGGTTCAAAGGATATGAAGAAAGTTCTATCAGGAATGATTTTGCAAGACAGAGATACAGAATTTTTCGAAGACTTTGAATGCGTTACAGATAGAAAACCAACAGAAAAAGAAATAGAAGACCTTAAATTTGGCTGGAAGGTTGTTAAAAACTGCAAGTCAAATGCAACACTACTTGCAAAAGACTCAGCTACAGTAGGTATAGGCCTAGGCAGCGTAAATAGATTCTTCACAGTAGAAAGATCAGTTAAGATGGCGGGAGACAAAGCAAAGGGAGCAGTGCTTGCATCAGATGCGTTCTTCCCATTCACAGACTCGGTTGAATTACTAGCTAAACAAGGCGTTACAGCAATTATACAACCAGGCGGATCAGTAGCAGATGAAGACGTTATTAAGTGCTGTAACGAACACAACATAGCAATGATATTTACTCATATGAGACATTTTAGACATTAGGAGGTAGAAAATGGAGAAGTTTTTTGAATTAAAGAAAAACGGAACTAACACAAGAACCGAAATAGTTGCCGGCATTACTACATTTATGACTATGGCATACATTTTAGTAGTAAACCCAATTATCTTAGGTTCAACAGGCATGGATCAAAACGCAATTTTCACAGCAACAGCTCTATCAGCAGCTATTGCAACATTAATTATGGCATTATACGCTAAATATCCATTTGCCTTAGCACCAGGTATGGGCTTAAACGCATACTTTGCTTACTCAGTAGTACTAGGACAAGGACTTTCTTGGGAGTTTGCGTTAACAGCAGTATTGATAGAAGGTATTATATTTATCGCTCTATCATTGTTCAAAGGAAGAGAAGTAATTTTTGACGCTATACCATTGACACTAAAAAAAGCAGTTTCAGTAGGTATAGGTTTATTCATCTCTTTAATCGGTCTATCAGGATCAGGAATAATAGTTCATCCTGAAGGAACAATCGTCGGCTTAGGAAACATTACAGAAGGCACAGCACTACTAGCACTTATCGGTTTACTAATTACATTTGTACTAGTAATTAGAAAAGTTAAAGGCGCACTATTATTAGGAATTATTTTAACAACAATCATTGGAATCCCTATGGGTATAACACAAATCCCAGAAGGATTTAAAATATTCTCACTACCACCATCAGTTGAACCAATAGCATTTAAATTTGATTTTTCACAAGTATTTACAACTCAAATGTTTATGGCAGTACTAACATTCTTATTCGTAGACATGTTTGATACTGTAGGCACACTTGCGGGCGTTGCATCAAAATCAAATATGCTTGATAAAGATGGTAAGCTACCTAGAGTAAGTCAAGCTTTCTTCGCTGACTCAGTAGGTACAGTAGTTGGATCAATGCTAGGTACTTCAACAGTAACAACATTTGTTGAATCATCAGCAGGTGTAGCTGAAGGCGGAAGAACTGGTTTAACATCACTAACAACAGCAGTTATGTTCTTACTAGCATTATTTATCGCACCAATATTTACACTAGTACCAGCAGCAGCAACAGCACCAGCACTAATTACAGTTGGTATGTTTATGATGGAACCTATCATGGACATCAACTTTAGAGATTATACAGAAGCAATACCAGCATTTTTAACAATTGCTATGATGCCATTTGCATACAGCATTGCTGAAGGTATCTTCTTCGGTATGATTAGCTATACAATATTAAAGACAATTGCAGGTAGATATAAAGAAGTTTCTCCACTTATGTGGATACTTTCAATATTATTTGTATTAAGATATATTTATAGTATAAATTAGTTTATTAAATCGATAAATGTGGTATATAATACTGTAGAGTATAAAATATATTTTCATGTTATAAAAGGAGGTACAAATGAAAACAGACGTACAAATTGCTCAAGAAGCAAAAATGAAAGACATTACAGAAATCGCAGCACACTTAAATATTGAAGATGAGGACCTAATACAATATGGTCACTACAAAGCTAAGGTTGACCTAAGAGTTTTTGACAAACTAAAAGACAAAAAAGATGGTAAACTTATCTTAGTTACAGCTATCAACCCAACACCAGCAGGTGAAGGAAAGACAACTGTTAACATCGGTTTATCAATGGCTTTAAACAAATTAGGTAAAAAAGCTATCTCAGCTCTAAGAGAACCATCATTAGGACCATCATTTGGCGTTAAAGGCGGAGCAGCAGGCGGTGGATATGCACAAGTAGTTCCTATGGCTGATATAAACCTACACTTCACAGGAGACTTTCACGCAATAACATCAGCTAACAACTTAATCTCAGCTATGTTAGACAACCACATTCATCAAGGCAATGAACAAGGCATAGATATAAGAAGAGTTGTTTGGAAGAGATGCGTTGACTTAAACGATAGAGCTTTAAGAAACATTATAGTTGGCTTAGGTGGAAAACCTAACGGCTATCCTAGAGAAGATGGTTTCGACATAACAGTAGCTTCAGAAATCATGGCTATACTATGTCTATCAACAAGTCTTGAAAACTTCAAGGAAAGAGTATCAAGAGTAATCATAGCATATAGACGTGACGGATCACCAGTTTATGTTAAGGATATAAAGGCACAAGGCGCAGTAACATTGTTAATGAAAGACGCTATCATGCCAAACCTTGTACAAACTCTTGAAAACACTCCAGCATTAATCCACGGTGGACCATTTGCTAACATTGCTCATGGATGTAACTCAATTATGGCAACTAAGCTTGGTATGAAACTTGCTGATTACACAGTAACAGAAGCAGGCTTCGGCGCAGACCTAGGAGCTGAAAAGTTCTTAGATATCAAGTGCAGATTTGGCGGATTAAAGCCATCAGCAGCAGTTATAGTTGCAACAATTAGAGCTTTAAAACATCACGGTGGAGCTACAAAAGAAAATTACGATAAAGAAGATTTAGTAGCACTTGAAAAAGGCTTTGCAAATCTTGAAAAACACATAGAAAACATTAAGAAATTTGGACTACCAGCTATAGTTTCTATAAATAGATTCCCAAGCGATACTGAAAATGAAATTAAATTCATAGAAGATAGACTTGCTAAGATGGGTGTTGAATGCTCACTTACAGAAGTATTCGCAAAAGGTGGAGACGGAGCATTAGATCTAGCAGAAAAAGTAATCAAAGTATGCGACGAAGACAAAGCTGACTTCAAACCTTTATATGATGTAAACCTATCAATCAAAGAAAAACTAGAAATCATCGCTAAGGAAATATATGGAGCTGACGGAGTAGAATTTACTGTACCAGCAATGAAGAACATCAAGAGCTTAGAAAAATTAGGCTTAGACAAGATGCCAATCTGCGTTGCTAAGACACAATATTCATTATCTGATAACCCAGACTTACTTGCAAGACCTGAAGGCTTCCACATAGTAGTTAGAGAAGTTAAAGTATCAAATGGCGCTGGCTTCTTGATAGCATTAACAGGTAGCATAATGACAATGCCAGGCTTACCAAAGGTACCAGCAGCAGACAACATTGATATATTACCATCAGGAGAGATAGTAGGATTATTCTAAAAAAGAAATATATAGGGAGGTAAAGAAATGGCTTACAGTTCAAAATTAAAAAGCGAACAAACTGATGGCTTCTTCGAAGCAATCTTATCGCTAGAAACAATGGAAGAATGCTACAGATTCTTTGAAGACATCTGTACTATCAAAGAAATTCAAGCAATAGCTCAAAGACTTGAAGTAGCAAAACAACTTAAAGAAAATAAGACTTACAACGAAATTGAAGTAGCAACAGGCGCTTCAACAGCAACAATCTCAAGAATCAATAGATCCCTTAACTACGGTGCTGACGGTTATAAGTTAATATTCAAAAAACTAGGTTTAGAAGACTAATATAAGTGAGGCTCCTTGATAGGAGCCTTATTTATTTACATACATTAAGAGGGTAGACTATACATTAATTGCTAAGATAAGTAATTAATAGTAAGAATATATGTTTAATGTATATTAGACAAAAGAAAAGCAAGTAGCATTACGCTACTTGCAAAAAAGAAAGGAAACAAAAAATGTAGAATTTTTTGTTCATGGTGCCGAAGGCGGGGGTCGAACCCGCACGGTATTGCTACCGCAGGATTTTGAGTCCTGTACGTCTGCCAATTCCATCACTTCGGCTTACCTATATATATTAACATACTTTATATAAAAAATCAAGAAAAAATTAAAGACAAATACGATTTAAAAGAAAGAAGAGCCCTCATTATTGAGAGCTCTTTTGCTATATTCATCTACTTATTTGTTTAAAAATTCGTCATACAACCTTTGTGCTGTTTCTGTTCCTGCAACTCCGCCTATAGCAGTTTCTTTTAATGAAACAGGTAGTTCTTTACCAACATTACCCATAGCGCCAACTGTTTCGTCGAATGGTATTAACGCTTCAACACCTGCTAGTGCAAGGTCAGCTGATATGATTGCATTAACAACACCTGATGCATTTCTTAAGTTGCATGGGTACTCAACTAGTCCACATACTGGGTCGCATACAAGTCCCATGATGTTCTTTAGAGCAAAGCTTGCAGCTGTGAAAACATTCTCTATAGTTCCGCCTCTTAACTCTATGATGGCTGCTGCCGCCATGGCAGCTGCTGCGCCGCACTCTGCTTGGCATCCACCTTCAGCACCTGATATAGTTGCATTTACAGCTATTAGTTCGCCAACTGCTGATGCTGTTAGTAGCGCATTATATATCTCCTCATCTGAGTATCCAAACTCCTCTTGCATAGTAAGAAGGGTAGCTGGTAGTATTCCTGATGCTCCTGCAGTAGGTGCAGCAACGATTCTACCCATGGAAGCGTTTACTTCTGATGTAGATAATGCTCTTGCCATAGCCTTAGTGATTAAAGAGCCTGATACTGGATTACCAATATTAGCATACTCGTTAACTTTAAAAGCGTTTTTTCCAGTCATACCACTCATGGACATGATAGGTGTTTCAAGACCAGCCTTGGCAGATTTTTTCATAATCTCATATGTTTTTCTTAAGTATTCGTAAATATCATCCTTTGTTAATTCGCCAGACTCCATTTCTTGTTCTATTTGTAATTCATATAGCTTTTTATTTTGTTCTTCGCATGCATCTATCATGCTTTGTGCATTTGTATACATATTAGTTGTCCTCCTTAACAGGGTTTAAATACTTAACAAATAAGAAGTCATCAATTCTGCCTATGTCTTTTATAGTTGAATCATCAAAGTCTGAGTCAAGTTCGCATATAAGTGTTGCGACCTTACCAGTTCTGTCTACATGCATGTCGGCAATGTTCATGCCAGATATTGCAAATGTTGCTGTTATTCTAGATAAGATACCTTTTTTGTCAATGTATTTTGCAACTAGAGTAGGTTTTTCACCTGAGAACTCAACATCTGCACCATTGATATCCTTTATAAGTATACTGCCTCCACCAATGGAGCTGCCTTGTACGTAGAAGTCTTCTTTGTCATCATAGTGGAAGACCATCTTAACAGTGTTTGGATGGACGTAACCAAGGTCTGACTTGATAAATTCATACTCTAAGCCTCTTTCTTTAGCTATTTCAAATGAGTTTTTAATCTCTTCACTGTCAGGGTAGAAGTCCATGACTCCAGCAAGTAGCGCTTTGTCTGTACCGTGACCTTTATATGTTTCTCTAAATGAACCGTGTAGGTAGAAAGAGACTTTAGTAAAGTCCTTTGGTGCTAATTTCATTGCTATCCTACCCAATCTTGCAGCTCCCGCTGTATGAGAGCTTGATGGGCCTATCATTATCGGTCCAAGAATAGATTTTAAATTATAATTTTCCATTTCTTCTCCTCTTTTTTCTCTTTAATGTATTTAATACGAAGGCCACCATTAAAGCTGAGAATATGTATGATATTATTACATAGCTTGTCTTAATGATTAGTGGTGTGCTTTCTTTTTTCTCAACTGAGTCTGTTGTGTCAAGCATCTTTGAATTGTTGCTTGCTTTGATTGATATGTGATCATCACTTACATCGCAATTGTAGTAGTTTTGAAATAATTTTTCAAGATCGTTCAATGCGATTAAGAGATTATTGTTATACGTAATAACTTCTTTTTCTAAGTGCACCTTATCTGCACCTAAACTAGCATCACTTGTTCCTAACTCAACATTTATTAGGTTGCCTATAGTATATTTACCGTTGCCTTCATTTTTATAAACAAGGTTTAGTGGGGCGATAATTTCTTCTAAGCTTATATACTTTATACCATCGATAATGTATGCGTTTTCTAGCTCAGCTGTCTTAGACATATCGCTCTCGTAACTTATATGGAAGTTCTTAACATCGTCATTTCTTTCCATAGTATTAATTATAAAAGACTTAGCGTCCTTTTGATTGTGTTGTCCATGGTTATAAGTAACGATGCCGTTGTGTACTAAGTATTTTACGCCTAAACTTGGCTTTACACTTTGTAAGTTTGAATTTATACTAATATTTTTAGAGTTTATTGTTAAAAATGATGCACTTTGTCCTACTTCTATAGTTGAAGCGTTCATATATCTATCCAAATTTAGAACCTTGTATGGAAGGTAGCTTAGTTTATTAGCTATCTCGATAGTATCAAGGCCCAAATCTTTTGCAAGTCTGATATACTCAAGAAAAGAGTTAATGTTAGGTGGATAAATTTTGTTTGACGTGTTAGCAAGATTTGGATTGCTTGCAATTAGTGAGTACTTTGACTTTATCATAGCAGCGATGTCAGAGTCGCTAAGTGCGTCGTGTACAATAACGTCTTCAGTAGTCGTAAGTATATCTTTGTACTGGTGAATTTGGTAGAATTTATTCGAACTTGCAAGTTGAAGTTTAGATATATTGTTGTTGTATTTTTAACTATATCAAGCTTGTCCTTATAATTAGTTAAAACAATGTACTTAAATGGATTAAATGTGTAGTAGAGATTTTCATTCTCTTGATTATATTTACTAATTAAGCTATCTATTGCAGAGACCTTATCAGGACCTGCAAAGTCATTCATATCGCATAAAATAAAATTGTTCTTACTATTTTTATAATTTCTGTAATTTGATTTATAGTTTGAATTATATTGTCATGTTTAACCTTGCTAAGCTTGATGTAGAAGACAAAATTTTCATCATTAACAGCCTTCATAGTGTTGATAAGAAGGTTAAGATCGTTAGCTTCTTCGATTGATATTTTAACTCCCGCAGACTTTGCTTCCTTTTCTTTTAATATAGCGCTAACTATATCTTTGATGGCTGCATCGTCATACTTCATCTCTCTTTCTTTAAGTATGGCATTTTTAATGCTTTCAGAGTCAGTGATTGATAGATAGTCGTTAGTTGTTAAAAGATTTTCTACAGACTTAGACCACTCATCTATGTCGGCAGTGTTAGCTCTTACACTCTTACCAATACCATCAGCAGTTTTAAGAAGGTCAAGCTCGCGAGATGCATTAGTACTATCAAGGTCTATAAACTCTCTAAGTAGCATTGCACCTTCACCATCTATAACTCTGTTTGCCTTTACATCACCCTTAGTGATTACTTTAATTTTTCCTCCACTAATAGCGATGTTATATTTATATAAAATTTCGTTTCTTGCTGGATTAACTATATTGACATTTTTTATTGCAAGATCATAATTGAATGAGAAGCTTGCATTCTTATTAGTATCGTCACCCTCATCTGTTTTATCACTTGCATATACATTTGCACTTGTAAGCATTATACAAATGAGCAATAAAAAAGAGAATAATTTCTTCGACAAATTAATCACCTCGGCTATATTATATACTAAATAATAGCATAAATAAAGCTTTTTTTATAATTTTAGAAGAAATATTTATGAATATAGTGTATAATATAAGTAGCAGAGGAGGTAGAGAGATGATTTTATTACTTAACACTGACTTGATTAAATATAAAGCCTTGAGCTTAGATAAGCTTTATCTTGCATCGAAGAACACTGCAGATGTAATGAGTGACTCCTTTTATGGTTCGAGCTATCTTGCAAGTGAAATCTTTCACAGTTTAAAAGAGGACTACAAGGTGCTTTCATTCGCAGGTGGATATGCAGCTATGAAGTATAGGAACTATTTGGAGAAGTATCTTTCTGATTACTACTTAGTTAACATTAAGGACGAAGCAAGGTCACTTATCGATATAAAAGAAGCAGCACGTACAACAAGAATTATTGAAAATGCTCCTCGCATAACTAGGGATGATGAACTTAACTTCATAGATAAGTTTGATGAGATCATCTACGATACAAGAGTAACACTTCTTATGGAAGACTTTGATAACAATATTAGCCCTGACTTCTATCAAGGACTAATCAATGTAGCGAATAGATATATGAAGAAACTTTTTGTTTCTAGTTCAAAGGGTACTATGAAGCTATGTATGGACTCGAACGTCTTCGCTATGTCCATGGATTACAAGGACCTTAGTGACATACTTAACTTAAGACTTACGACACTTGATGACGTAGTTAGTGTTGTTAAGTTTATGGCTATAGACAAAGACAGAATTATACTTCTTAAATTTAATGACAATTTGATTATTTTTACAAAGGATTGCTACTACTTATTTGATTATGACAAGAAGATTAATGTGCACATTGACAAGAACATGGCGCTTCTTGGACTTGCCATAGCTTTTGAAAGAAAGTATGACTTAGAGACTTCGTTTAAGATAGCAAGTAGCTTTTCCATCTTTAAGAAAAAAGACACACTTAACTTTGATTTCTCCGTAATTAAAAGATTATGTCAGAGACTGATATAATAAGGTACAGCTATGTATATTAATAAATTTATTCACACAGCAGATTTGCATTTGGGTTTTAAATACAAAAATAAGACGCTAGGAGCAAGATCTGATGAGAGAAAAAACGAGCTTTTCATAACATTTGAAAGGCTTATTAATTATGCCAATGACAATAAAATCGATTTAATTATTATTAGTGGCGACTTCTTTGAAAGAGATGCACTTACATATACAGAGACTAAGCATCTAATGAAGATCATTGACAGCTACTACGGGAAAATTGTTTTATCCTGCGGTAACCACGATTACTACACTGATGATTACTTATTTAGTAATTTTACTGAGAACCTTTACGTATTCAAAACGGATACGCTTGAGCGCGTGGATATAGGTGAGAATGTTTGCGTATATGGAGCTTCTTGGTTAAGTGATCAAGAGAGTGCTTTTGCGATTAAAAGAGTAGAGCTAGATCATAATAAGTATAACATAGCAGCCCTTCATGGAGATATAAATGATGGCAAGTATAAAGTTGATATAAGTCCACTTGTGTACTCTGGCTTCAACTACATAGCCTTAGGACACATACACAAGAAGGGTAAAGTTTTGGATGGGGCATACTACAGTGGATCACTAGAGCCTCTTGACTTTAAAGAGCTTGGAGAGCATGGTTTTTATGAAGTTGATATAATCCAAGGAAGTGTAAACTTTGTTTCATTTGCACAAAGAGAATTTATTATAAAAGATATATTTATCAATAAAGAAGATGACTTTGAAGATATATTAGGGAAGTTTGAAGCAATCACAGATAAAGATAAAAATTTTTACAGAATCAATCTTAAGGGCACCATACAATCAGATTTAAATATAAACAGGATATTAAGTCTTATTAAAGGTAAATTCTACTATCTTGAAGTAATTAATGACTTAAGCGAGATAAGCAATATATCAGATGAGATATATCAAAAGATAGTAAAGAAGGCAGAGGCTTATCCGGAAGATATTAGAAAAGAAGCAATCAAGATAGCACTTAAAGCAATGCAAAGCACGGAGAATTACTATGAAGATTAAGAGCCTTGATATAATTAATTTTGGCAAATTTAATAATTACCACATAGACTTTGACGAATCATTTAACCTTATCTATGGGCTAAATGAGAGTGGAAAGTCTACTATACACGCCTTTATCTCCTTTATGCTCTTTGGTGTCAATAAGGCAAATACAAAGAGAAAGCTTAAGATTAAAGACTACCTAAGATATAAACCCATAAACAAAAATGAGTATAGTGGCAAAATGACATTTATAAAAAGCGGCATAACTTATGAGATATATAGAGACTTTATTAATGACACATACTTTGTAAGTAAGAACGGTCTTGATATCACTGAAGATATTAAAAGAGAAAGTGCAAAGTCTAACAAGTCTATAGGTGAGATCTTATTAGGTTTTTCAAGGAATGTTTTTACAGAGAGCACATATATCAGTCAGTCGAAAGATCTATACTTTGATGACTTTGACGATATAAGGGAGCTCTTGCTTAAGCTAAAGACTAATGATGAAGCTGAGTACAACTTAAGTGAGGCAAAAAGCAATATTGATAATGAAATTGCAATGATTGGTACAGAGAATGCAAAGACTAAAGAGCTTTATAGACTGAAAAATGAGATTGCAAGCCTAGATAGAGATTTAGCAAACTTATATGCGTCACAAGAAAATACTATAGACATGCTGGATAAAAAGAACTATCTTAACAAGAAAAAGATGCAGCGCAAGATATGAGAAAAGAGTTTTAAATGAATACAAGAGTGCGAAGTCTTATTACGAAAAGAGAATTTATTAAAGGCAGAAGAGCTTAAAAGCAAAAGAAAGATTTTTAAAAATGATAAAAACATTGCTAGTGACGACTATGAAGAATTTCTTGAATTTAATAGTAAAATTGATTCAATAAATAATATTGAGTCTAGAAAAATGCACAAAAATTATCATATGCATTTCTTTTAGTAAGTGTAATTAGTTTTATATATTATTTTATTAAATCAAGTGGAATTGCTTTTAATATTGGAGCTGCATTTCTTATAATTTTGCTATAAGTTTTATTTTGATAAAGCAAAGAAAAGTGATAAGCTTAGAGAAAATTAATTATTGATAAAAAGCTATTTTAGATAAATATAATATTATTAGTGATGATGATTTCATTAGTGAATATACTAAGCAAAGATCAAGAGATGAGCCAAAACTATTTACAAAGTTTTGATGAACTTTTAAAACATATAGCGAAAAGAATTTTGATGAACTAAGTGAAGAGAAGGTCCTTGATTATTTAGCAAAAACTAAAGGCACTTTGTATGAAAAGTTTAAAGGCTACTCTATAAGAAAGGCTGATGAAGAGATAAGAAAATTAGACTTAGAGCTAAAGGAATTAGAAACAAAGCTTAACTACAATGACGCTCTTTTACAAAGAACATACGAGCTTAGCCTAAGACGTGATGAGCTAGAGAATAGGATGAAGGAGCTCTATAGAAGAAAGAGCGCACTAAGTTGTGCAAGCGAAATACTTTCTAGTTTAATATCCGAGATTAATACAAGCTACATGCCAAAGATAATAAAAGAAGCGAATAAATACTTAGATCTGTTTTCATCAGATAAGTATGAATTCTTTATGTTAGATGAGAGCTTCAAGATAATGCTTAAAGACAAAAATACGAATATGGTTTATGAGGAAGAAAACCTTAGTAGACAAGTCTTATCCATGTCATACCTAAGCCTAAGACTTGCCTTAGTCGACGCTCTAGGTATAAAGTCAGCGCTTATCTTTGATGAAAACCTTGTCTTCTTTGATGAGTCAAGAATGAAGAACGCGTTAAAGGTATTTGTCTCTTTAGCAAAAGAAAAGCAAGTATTATTATTTACAAGCAGTAAAGACGAAAAAAGTGTTCTCTCAGAGCTTAATCTGTGTTATAATTATATACAGTTATAGAGGTGAAAAAATGATTTATGCTATAGGCGATTTACATTTAGATTCAACAGATTTAAAACCTATGAGTATCTTCGGTGGCAACTGGCAAAACCATGATCAAAAGATTAAGGCAAGCTGGCTTGAGAATGTCAAAGAAGACGACTTAGTTTTGCTGCCAGGTGATACTTCATGGGCTATGCGATTTACTGAGGCTATAGATGATTTAAAATTTATAGATGAATTGCCTGGCAAGAAGCTTATCAGTAAGGGTAATCATGATTATTGGTGGACAAGCATATCTAAGATGAATGGTTTTGGATTTAAATCCATATACTTTTTACAAAACGATGCGTATACTTATAAAGACTTTACAATCTGCGCAACAAGAGGCTGGATGCAAGAGGATAACTATAAGTATGACGAAGAGAACGATAAGAAGATAACAGATAGAGAGCTTATTAGGTTATCATTGTCACTTGAAAAGGCGGACAAGACAAAGAAGATTATAGTGATGCTTCACTACCCGCCATTTAACATGGACTTAAAGCCAAATCAGTTTCACGATTTGATGAAAGAACACAATGTATATAAATGTATATATGGCCACTTGCATGCGGGGGGCCATAGGTACAGACGAGAAGGCTTGATAGAGGGCATAGACTACTCATTGGTATCAAGTGACTACTTAAATTTTAAACTTAAATTAATAGAGAGGTGTTAGCATGAAAGTTATAGTATGCAAAGATTACGACGAAATGAGTAGAGAAGCTGCTCAAATATTTATTAAACAAATTCAAGAAAAGCATGACAGTGTATTAGGTTTGGCAACAGGATCAAGCCCTATTGGCATGTATAAAGAACTTATAAAAGCAAATAAAGAAGGAACAATTGACTTTAAAGATGTAATAACTTTTAATCTAGATGAGTACGTTGGACTAAAGAAGGATCACCCAGCTAGTTATTACTACTTTATGAACGAGAACCTTTTCAACCATATCAATATTGATAAAAAGAACACACACATACCTCATGCAGAAAATCATGAGTTAGATAAGGCAGCTAAAGAATACGAAGAGATGCTATCGCATTATGAGATTGACTTACAAGTTTTAGGCGTTGGCAAAAATGGCCACATTGGCTTCAATGAGCCAGGTGATGACTTAAGCGCTGTAACATATGTGCAAGAACTTTCAGAATCAACAAGAGTTGCAAACTCAAGATTCTTTGATGACATCGATGATGTTCCTAAGTTTGCCATAACAATGGGTGTTGGATCTATATTCAAAGCGAAGAAGATAGTTTTGATTGCAAGCGGCTCACAAAAGAGTTTTGCCATAGATTATCTTTTAAATTCTAAAAGATATCATCTAAGGTTCCTGTTTCACTACTAAACTTGCATCAAGACGTTACTGTAATCATAGATGAAAAACTAGCGAGTCTAGTAATAAAATAATGATTGAAAGAGAAAAAGAAGTCAAGGTTTTTAATCTTGACTTAGATGCTTTAAAAGGAGAACTTTCATCTAAGGGTGCACAATATTTAGGTGAAGAAAAGCAAGTTAATTATATACTGAAATGCGATATAGATTCTAAGACAAATTTATTAAAATCTCTATTAAGACTAAGAGAAGTGGATAAAGATAATAAGAAGACTTTTACTTGACATATAAGATAAGAGGAAAGGATAGCGGTGGGCTACGTAACTCAAAGGAGATTACAGTGAGATTAAAGATAAGGACGCAATCTTAGAAATTTTCGAAATGCTTGGAATTATTCCTGAAAAGTGGACTATAAAGAGACTCATATCTATATAAGGGTGCTCGCTTTGATTTTGATGAATTTGACAAAGAAACTTTTGACAGGCCTTATCTTGAAATTGAAGTAAAGAACGATGAAAACTTGAAGAGATAATAAAAGAATTTAATATCGATAGAAAGAATATTACAACGAAAATATTAATGAATTAAGGAAAGATCATAATGAAATTTATTAAAGATAATGCTTTAGATATAATGATAAGTGTAGTCCTTATAGCCCTAAGTCTAGCCATGAATTTTGCGTTACTCAAGCTGGACAAAGGCTTTAACGATATCTAGCAATACTGTTATTTATATATAGCTGTATTTACACTAGATATAAAATTCTCGTTTCCTAGCGTTATACTTATTTTATACTAAATTTATTATATAGAAAAATTTAAACCTTGATATAAAAACACTTATGCTATTTATAGAAATTAGTTTTGGCTATGCTATAGGATACCTCAGTCATGTAAAGTTTGGTATATCTTACATATTCTCTCTACTTGTTTCTTTACTCATAGCCAAGGTGTCAAGCTATATAATAGCGCTTATTTTATCAAATATAGTGCACATATACAATATCGATAGAGTGCTTAAAGTTAACTTAGTTGCGTCACTATTAAGCATAACAGCTTGTTTAGTTATAGTGCCACTTGTTGTATATACGAAAGAAAATTTCACATATAGGAGGTTAAGATGATACTAATTAAAAATACTAAGTATATTGATGTAGAAGAATCGATAGTAAAAGGTCCTTGTGATGTTTTAATTGATGGCAATAGAGTTAAAAAGATTGCTGATAACATAGATGACTCTGGCGCATATATAATAGACGGGACTGATAAATTATTAATGCCGGGACTATTTAACACGCATAACCATATAGCAATGAGCGTTTTCAGAAATTACGCAGACGATATGGAGCTTATGGATTGGCTACAAAATAAAATATGGCCGCTCGAGTCAAAGCTTACAGCCGAAGATATTTACTGGGCGAGCCTTTTAACCTTTATAGAACTTGTAAAGACAGGTACCACTGCCTTTAACGACATGTATATGTTCTGTGAAAGAGTCTTTGATGCTGCAAATGAGATTGGCATGAGAGGACTTATCGCAAGAGGTATGACAAATGATGCTGTTAAAAAAGAAAGAGAAGCAAATATACGTGACATGTATGAAAAGTATCATCAAAAAGATGGCTTATTAAGACTTGCAATAGCTCCTCATGCTATATACACAACAGGGCCAGAATATCTAAAGAGCTGTATAGATCTTGCAAAAGAATTAGACTTAATCATTCACACACATGCTAATGAAACTATTACTGAAGTTAATAATTCATATAAAGAATACAAGAAGAGTCCTATAAAGTTATTTAAGGAGCTTGGTATGTTTGATCAAAAGACAATACTAGCTCACTGCGTTCATTTATCTGAAGAAGATATGGACATCATAGCAAAAAACAATGCACTTGTTAGCTTAAATGTGTCTTCAAATATGAAACTAGCAAGCGGTATACCAGATATTAAAAATATGTCTATGCGCGGAATAAAACTTGCAATAGGTACTGATGGCGCAAGCTCAAATAACATGCAAAATATGTTTACTGAGATGAGAGCAGTATCACTAGCAGCTAAAGCTCGCTCACTTGACCCAAAAGTTATGAGCGCTGATGAAGTACTTAAGCTAGCAACTATTAATCCATACAAATATATTTTTGATGAGGATATAAACATTAGTGAAGGATCACTTGCAGATTTAATACTAATTGATCTTGATAATACAAATTTAAAGCCACAAAATAATTTAATTAGTGCAATGGTTTACTCAATGAATGGAAGTGAAGTTGATACGACTATCATCAACGGTAAGGTTATCATGGAAAACAAAAAGATGAAGAACATAGATGAGGATTTAGTAGCAAGTAAGGTTGAAGATATAATTAAGAATCTATAGGGGATGATGAAATGAAGTGGAGAGGTAGAGAGAAATCTACCAATGTTAACGACAGAAGAGGTCAGTCAGGAGGAGCAATGCCAAACTTTGGCGGCTTCAAGATGGGTACAGGTGGAGTTATACTTTTACTAGTTTTATACTTAGTCTTTGGTGACGGTATCTTTGGTGGTCCAAGTGGCAACGGCATACAAAGTGGACAAGTTACACCTATCACAAGCGAAAGAGAAGAAGAGTACAAAGAATTCATTTCAGTTGTCTTAAAGGACACTGAAGATGTGTGGCATGAAGTATTTAAGGAGAACGGACTAAAATATGAAGAACCTGAGCTTACTCTTTTCAATGGAGGCATCAAGTCGGGTTGCGGATTTGCATCTGAACAGGTTGGACCTTTTTATTGCTCGGTTGATAAGAACATCTACATAGACCTTTCCTTCTTTGATCAACTTAAGAATGAGTTTGGAGCAAAGGGTGATTTTGCTATGGCATATGTACTTGCACATGAAGTAGGTCATCACGTACAAAAGTTATTAGGCACCTTAGACCAAGTTCACGCACTGCAAGGCAAAGTATCAGAAAAAGAATACAATAAATACTCTGTAAGACTTGAATTACAAGCAGACTACTATGCAGGAGTCTTTGCTAATCGCATTAAAGACAAGGGCATACTTGATGTAGGAGATATTGAAGAAGCAATTAATGCTGCGTCAAAGATAGGTGACGATACACTTCAAGAAAAGTATCAAGGCAGAGTAGTTCCTGATAGCTTCACACACGGAACAAGCGAACAAAGAGTGGAGTGGTTCAAGAAAGGCTATGAAAGTGGGAACATTCAAGATGGTAATACATTTAAAAGCGATATTTAATGATATAAAGGAGATATAAAATGGATAGAAAAACAGCATTTAGCGCTATACAGCCCTCAGGTGACTTAACCATAGGCAATTACCTAGGAGCTTTAAAGAATTTAGCTAAACTTCAAGATGACTACAACTGTTTATATGCAGTTGCAGACTTACACAGCATAACCGTACCAAAGATTCCAAAGGAATTAAGGAAGAAGACTTATGAAATATTTGCCATGATGCTGGTAAGTGGTGTTGACCCAGAAAAAAGTGTATTATTTGTTCAATCGCACGTACCTGAACATGCAATGTTAGGTTGGATACTCGATACTATAGCATATATTGGTCAGCTTAATAGAATGACTCAGTATAAGGACAAGTCCAAGAAGTCTCCAGAAAACTGTAATGCTGGTTTATTAACATATCCAGTATTAATGGCCGGAGACATACTATTATATCAAACAGACTTAGTTCCTGTTGGTGAAGATCAAACTCAGCACATGGAGCTTGCAAGAGATTTAGCAATTAGATTCAACAGTAAGTACTCAGACACATTTAAGGTACCTGAAGCATACATTGCTAAGACAGGAAAGAGAATCATGTCTCTTCAAGATCCAAGTAGAAAGATGAGTAAGTCTGACGAAGATCAAAACAGTTTTATCTATATCATGGATAGCAAGGACAGAATTTATTCAAAGATTAGAAAGGCCGTTACAGATAGTGAGCCAAACTTTGCTTACGATCCAAAGAGAGAGGGTCTATATAACCTTATAAATATATATAGCTCATTCACTGGTATTAGCCCAGAAGATATAGTTAAGAAGTATGACTCGCTTGGATATAAAGAGTTTAAAGAGGATTTAGCAGATATTATATACGAAGATTTAAAAGACTTTCAATATAATTTTAATGAAGTTATTCAAGATAAAGAAGGCCTTGAAAAGCTTATGGCTGAAGGTAGAGATAAAGCGAGATACCTTGCTAATAAAACTTTAAGAAAAGTAATGAAAAAAGTTGGCTTTGTACAAATATAAGGAGTTGGCTATGAAGATATTAATTATAGGTAGCGGTGGACGTGAGTATGCCATTGCTTCAAAAATTAAGGAACAAGATAGTTCGGTTGATATTACATTCGCGCCTGGCAATGGCAAGACAAAGAGTGAGTTCAAAAATATCGACTTAGCTGTTATGGACTTCGACAACTTAGCAAATTATGCTAAAGAGAATGATATCGACTTCACTATAGTAGGTCCAGAAGATCCATTATGCTTTGGTATAGTCGATAAGTTCGAAGCAGAAGGACTTAAGATATTTGGGCCAAAGAAGGAAGCTGCTATGTTTGAAAAGAGCAAAGCATTTTCAAAGAAGTTCATGGAAAAATATAATATAGACACAGCGAAGTATCTTGAGACTGATAGCGTCGAAGAAGCAAAGAAGTATGCGTACTCCTTACTTCATGAATCAAAAGTTAATAAAGTAGTACTAAAGTATGATGGACTTGCACAAGGCAAGGGAGTCATAATAGCATCAAGCGAAGAAGGTATAAACGAGGCACTTAATGAGTTATTACTAGATAAAAAGTTTGGCGATGACAAGATAATAGTCGAAGAATATATAGATGGTTTCGAAACATCTGTTCATGTGCTTATATCAAATGGCGAGTATATAATGTTTCCTAGCGCAAAGGATCATAAAAAAGTCTATGAAGGCGAAACAGGAGAAAATACTGGAGGCATGGGTTCATATTCACCGAACCTAATGTCACTACCATACTTAAAGGATATAGAAGAAGAACTTGTAAAACCATTTATCAAAGGTTTGAAAGAGGAAGGCATTGATTACAGAGGTGTTCTTTTTGCAGGCCTTATGATAAACTCAGATGGAATAAAAGTTTTAGAATTTAACACTAGATTTGGTGATCCAGAAACTGAGGTTATACTTGAAAGGCTAGACTCATCATTGTTGGATGCGTTAATCAAAACTAGTGAAGCAAGACTTAATGAATATAAATTAGAAGTTAATGATAAAAAGATTGTTAATGTTGTATTAGCATCAGGTGGCTACCCAGCAAAATATGATAAAGGGTGCGAAATAAAAGGCTTAGATACACTATCAAAAGACGTAAAAGTAAATTATGCGGGCGTTAAAGCTGATGGCGATAAGCTTCTTACTAATGGTGGCAGAGTGCTAAATATACTTTGCAAAGCTGATACATTTGAAGAAGCATATAAGAAAGTTTATGATGAAATTCAAAAATTTCATTTAATAAAATGCATTATAGGAGGGATATTGGTCCAGTGGTTAAGAGTTTATGTTTGTAAAAAGATGAATTTGATGCTGAATCAAACGGTTTAACTAAAGAGATTAGAGTTTCTTAAGATTAATCTTGATTCAATAAAAGTTTATAACAGATATGATATTGAATTACTTTCTGATGAGGAAATTAATAAGATATCAAATACCATACTATGCGAAAAGCCAGTAGATAATATTTATTTATTGGATGACGCTTTAGAGATGGAAAAGAATTTAAAGCATGCCTTTGTTGTTAGATACAAGAAGGGTCAATTTGACCAAAGAGAACAAGGTTTGAAGGACACTATCAAGGTTACACTTGGTAAAGATGATGTACTTGCAAGATGTGAAAAAGTATATGACATTAGAGGCAATGTATCTGAAGAAGACATTAAAAAGATTAAGAAGCACTTAATCAATACAGTTGACCAAGCAGAAGGCGTTTTAATAGGAATACCTACGACTTTAAAAGAAAATTTTGATAAGAACATTGAGTCACTTATTTATGATGGCTTTATTAAACTTGATGAAGATGGATTAAAAGATTTCCTTGAAAGTAAGTCACTTGCTATGTCATTAGAAGATTTAAAAGTGTTCCAAGACTACTTTATAAAAGAAGACAGAGATCCTAGTCAAACAGAATTAAAATTAATTGACACATATTGGTCAGACCACTGCAGACATACAACATTCAATACACAATTAACAAATATTAACTTCGAAGGTGAAAATGATTTTATAGAAGTTATTAGAAATACACTTAATGAGTACTTAAAAGTAAGAAAGCAATATTCGAAGAAAGATCTTACACTTATGGACTTAGCAACTATAGTTACAAAGAAACTTAGGGGCTTAGGCAAGTTAAATGACTTAGAAGTAAGTGAGGAGATAAATGCTTGCTCTGTTAAAGTTAAAGTTAGTATAGACGGTAGACTTAGAGACTATCTACTAATGTTTAAGAACGAAACACATAACCACCCTACAGAGATTGAGCCATTTGGTGGTGCTCAAACATGCCTTGGTGGAGCTATAAGAGACCCACTATCAGGAAGAAGCTATGTATATCAAGCTATGAGAATAACTGGAGCAGCTGACCCAAGAGAAGCTATTGAAGATACACTTGAAGGCAAACTTCCTCAAAGAAAGATAGTTTTAGACGCAGCTAAGGGATACTCATCATACGGAAATCAAATCGGACTTGCAACAGGTTATGTAGACGAAGTATATCACCCAGGATACAAAGCTAAGAGGATGGAAGTAGGTGCAGTTATCGCAGCAGCACCTATGGAAAATGTATACAGAGGAGTACCTGCTAATGGAGATATAATTATCTTACTTGGAGGCAAGACTGGTAGAGATGGTATTGGCGGCGCAACAGGAAGCTCTAAAATACAAACAGATAAATCAGTTGAGGACTCAGCTGCTGAAGTACAAAAGGGCAATGCACCAACAGAAAGAAAGATACAAAGACTATTTAGGATACTTGAATTAGCAAAGATGATTAAGAGGTGTAACGACTTTGGAGCAGGCGGAGTTAGCGTTGCTATAGGAGAGTTAGCAGATTCACTTCTAATACACTTAGACAAGGTACCACTAAAGTATCAAGGACTTAGTCCAATGGAGATAGCTATATCTGAATCACAAGAGAGAATGGCTGTTGTAATTGCAAAAGATGACTATGAAAAGTTTAATGAGTATGCAAATGCCGAAAATCTTGAAGCAACTATAGTTGCAGAAGTTACAGACTCTGAAAGATTAATCATGATGTATAAGGATATAGAAGTATGTAACCTAAAGAGATCATTCTTAAACTCAACAGGCGCACCAAGAAAGCAAGATGTTATATTTAAGCCTGAAGAAGCAGAGTTATTTAATGATGACTTAGCTGATGATTTCACATTAGAACTAAAGAGGAGACTATCAGATATCAATGTAGCTTCTAAAAAATCACTTATAGAAAGATTTGACTCATCAGTTGGTAGAGCTAGTATAGTTCAACCACTAGGAGGCAAGAACCAATTGTCACCAGAGCAAGCTATGATTGCAAGAATTCCAACTACTCAAGGAGAGTCTTCAACAGCAAGCATTATGACATATGGCTTCGATCCATATCTATCAGAAAAGAGTCCATTCTTTGGAGCTTATTATGCAGTGGTTGAATCACTTGCAAAAATTGCATCACATGGAGCAAGCCCATTCAAAGCAAGACTAACATTCCAAGAATATTTTGAAAAATTAAATGATGATCCATATAAGTGGTCAAAACCATTTGAGGCATTACTTGGAGCATTTAAGATATGTAACGATCTACAAATCCCATCTATAGGCGGAAAGGACTCAATGAGCGGAACATTTAACAATCTTAATGTGCCTCCAACATTGATTTCATTTGCTGTAACAACTATGAACATAGAAGATGTTGTAACACCTGAACTTAAGGGCAATATGAAGCTTGGTTTAATAAGAACTACTATTAACGATGACAATACACTTGATTTAAATGAATTTAAGAAGAATAGCGTTGAACTTGTAAGTTTGATTTCAAGAAAGAAAGTTAGAAGCGCAATAGCTATCAATAGAGATACAACACTACCACTTCTTATGAAGATGGCTTTTGGTAATGACATTGGCTTTAACATCAATATGGACGCTGACATCATGTTCAAAGAGCTATATGGCTCATACATTGTTGAATACACTGAAGACTTAGAAGGAATTGAGTATTTAGGAACAACAAATACTGACGCAAGCATAATTATCAATGGCAGACGTATTGACCTCGAAGAGTATAAAGAAGCGTATGAAAAACCACTTTTAGATATATTCGGAGAAGAAGCAAGAGTTGAAAAGACTGAAAATAAGTTTACTGAAAAAGATTTTAGAGCAAAATCTACTAAGCCGGTAGACGAAGTTAAAGTTATTATTCCAGTATTCCCTGGTACAAACTCTGAATATGATTCTAAGTATGCATTTGAAAAAGAAGGTGCAAAGGTTGATGTCTTTGTATTCAACAACTTAGACAACGAACACATAGATAAGTCTATAGATGATTTATCTAAGAAGATTAAGGAAAGTCAAATCTTATTTATACCAGGAGGCTTCTCATTATCTGATGAACCAGATGGATCAGGAAAGTTTATTGCCAATGTTTTAAGAAACCCTAAGGTAAAGGATGCTGTAGAGTATTTACTTAATGAAAACGATGGTTTGATACTTGGTATATGTAACGGCTTCCAAGCTTTAATTAAGACAGGACTACTACCATATGGTAAGGTTAAGGACATAGAAGAAGACGACCCAACATTAACATACAATAACATAGCAAGACACATAGCAAGGATAGTAAAGACTAAAGCACTTACTACATCGTCACCATGGCTTAAGTATATTGATAAGGACAAGATATAGAGTGCCAATATCACATGGCGAAGGAAGACTATTAATCAATAAAGAACTATATGAACAATTAAGAGATAACTCTCAACTTGCATTTGAATATTTAGACAACCCTAATGGATCTAACTACGACATCGAGTCTATCTTATCACCAGATGGCAAGATACTTGGTAAGATGGCACACTCAGAAAGAGTAGAGACTGATACTTTTAAGAATATATCAGGTATTGAAATACAAAATATATTCAAAGCAGGTGTTGAGTTCTTTAAAAAGATTAGTTAAGTACTAATATGGTGCAAACGATTGAATAAAATATACAATGTGGTATAATTTAGGTGGTGATTTTCTATGGATGTAAATAAATCTTTTGCTTATGCAATAGATAATGATGACGGCAAAACATTTGACAATATATCAAGTGCAGATGTAATTATCTTAGGACCTTCAAGGTCTGGCAAGACACCTCTTTGTTATTATCTTGCTTCTTTAGGACTAAACGCTATAAATATACCACTTGTACCTGAAGTAGATCAGTTTGATTTGATTAAAAACTTTGATAGATCAAAGATGATAGGCTTGATACAAGACGAGGAATATTTATCAAAGATAAGGAAGGAAAGAGACAAAGACTTAGGTATAACAGGCGTATCTACTTACTCATCATTAGAGAGAGTATTCTATGAGAATGAATATGCTCGCGATATGTATAGCAAGCTAGGAATATTTGTTATATCTATGTATGGGAAATCAATAGAGGAAGTATCTAACTATATAGTTAGATATCTTCAAAATTAAATAAGCAATAGGAGGATACAGATGGAAAAGTATGTTTATAGCTTTAAAGAAGGCAATAAAGATATGAGAGATTTGTTAGGAGGCAAGGGAGCTAACTTAGCTGAAATGACTAATTTAGGTCTACCAGTACCTAACGGATTTACAATTACAACTGAAGCGTGCAACAGGTTTTACGAAGAAAATGAAGAACTATGGCAAGATTTAAAGGAAGAAATTAGAAATGGTATTGCAAATGTTGAAAAGATAACTAACAAGGGTTTTTCAGACAAAGAAAATCCGCTACTATTCTCAGTAAGAAGTGGCGCGAAGATATCAATGCCAGGCATGATGGATACTATATTAAATCTTGGTTTAAACGATGTGACAGTTGAAGGACTTGCAAAGAAGACAAATAATGAAAGATTTGCATATGATAGTTACAGAAGATTTATACAAATGTTTTCAGATGTTGCCATGGGTATCCCGAAAGCTGAATTTGAAAAAGTTTTAAATAAGCAAAAAGAAAAAAGAAATATCGAAGCAGATATCGATTTAGATACTGATGACTTAAAAGAAATTGTAAAAGAATATAAGGCAATTTATAAAAAATACATTGGAGAAGAGTTCCCGCAAGATCCAAACGTTCAATTATTTAACGCAGTTAAAGCCGTATTCATGTCTTGGAACACACCAAGAGCTAAGACATACAGAAAGCTAAATGAAATTTCTGATACACTTGGCACAGCTGTTAACGTTCAAGAGATGGTGTTTGGTAACATGGGCATGAACTCTGGTACTGGTGTTGCTTTCACAAGAAACCCAGCTACAGGTGAAAACGTTTTATTCGGTGAATTCTTAATCGATGCTCAAGGCGAAGACGTTGTTGCAGGCGTTAGAACACCAGAACCTATTGCTAGACTTGAAAATGAATTGCCAAGCGTTTATAAAGAGTTCAAAGAAACAGTTGAAAAACTTGAAAAGCACTATAAAGATATGCAAGATATCGAGTTTACAGTTGAAAATGGAAAGCTTTTCATGCTTCAATGTAGAAATGGTAAGAGAACTACAAAGGCAGCTATAAACATAGCAGTTGACCAAGTAAATGAAGGTCTAATCACTAAAGAAGAAGCAATCTTAAGAATTGAGCCTAAGTCAATAGATCAAATACTCCATCCAACATTCGAAGAAAAAGATGTTCAAAGCAAAACAGAAATTACAAAAGGACTACCAGCTTCACCAGGAGCTGCATCAGGCGTTGTAGTATTCTCACCAGATAAGGTTATTGAATATCACAAGAACAACGTTAAGACTATCTTAGTTAGAGAAGAAACATCTCCAGAGGACATTGATGGCATGGTTCATGCTGAAGGTATACTAACAGCAAGAGGTGGTATGACATCACATGCAGCTGTAGTTGCTAGAGGTATGGGCAAGTGCTGCGTTGCAGGATGTTCTGAATTAAGAGTTGATGAAGATGCCAAAGTTATTAGATATGACGGCGGCGAAATTAAAGAAGGAGACATTATTTCTATAGATGGTTCTACAGGCCGTGTATACTTAGGAGAGATCAAGAAGGTTACACCTGAACTAAGTGGTAACTTTGCTAAGTTTATGGAGTGGGCTGATGAGTTTAGAACACTTGAAGTAAAAGCTAATGCTGATAACCCAAGAGATGCTAAACAAGCACTTGATTTTGGAGCACAAGGAATTGGTCTATGTAGAACAGAACACATGTTCTTTGACGATAAGAGAATATTCCAAGTTAGGAAGATGATACTTTCTAAGACACTAGAAGAGAGAGAAAAAGCACTTGAAAAGCTTCTTCCATATCAAAGAGGAGACTTCGAAGGCATATTCAAAGTAATGGAGGACAAGGGAGTTGTTATAAGATTACTTGATCCACCTCTACATGAGTTCTTACCTAAGACTGAGGAAGATATAGAAAGTCTTGCAAAAGATATGGGCATTACTACTCAAGTTATCAAAGACAGAATTGAAGATATGAAAGAGTTCAACCCTATGCTTGGTCACAGAGGTTGTAGACTATGCGTTACATGGCCAGAAATTTATAAGATGCAAGTTAGAGCTATCATGGAAGCTGCAATCAACGTAAGCAATGAAATCCATAAAGACATTAAACCTATGATTATGATTCCACTAATAGGCGAACTTAAAGAGCTTGTATTTGTTAAAGAACAGTTAGTTGATGAAATTAATAAAGTCTTTGCAGAAAAGAATAAGAAGCTTGAATATGAAATCGGTACTATGGTTGAAGTTCCAAGGGCAGCACTACTTGCTGATGAAATCGCAAAAGAAGCAGAGTTCTTTAGCTTTGGTACAAACGATATGACACAAATGACTTGGGGCTACTCAAGAGACGACTATGGTAAGTTTGTTAATGCATATCTTGACCATGGTATATACGAAAGAAGTCCATTCGACTCACTTGACACAGAAGGTGTTGGCAAGCTATTAGATATGGGCACTAAACTTGGTAGACAAACAAGACCAAACATTCACGTAGGTATCTGCGGCGAACATGGTGGAGACCCTAGATCAATCGAGTTCTGTGATGCAATCGGACTTGATTATGTAAGCTGCTCACCATACAGAGTTCCAATTGCAAGACTAGCAGCTGCGCAAGCAAGCATTAAGAGGAAAAATAAGTAAGTAGTATTTATATAGAAAGGGCGAGTTAATACTCGCTCTTTTTTTATGCAATATTGTTTTATATAGTGAAGCTCAAAACAATACAATCACACTTTAAATTGTGAATATTTTATTGACTTTAGAACAATGATATACTATAATTATACATAGGAGATGATCAAATGATTACAAACTACTTTGATAAGCAAAAGACATATTTTGTTCACTACTTCAACACCCCGCTAGGCGAGATGACTGCAGCAGCAGAAGATGATGCTCTTGTGTACTTACGTTTTGGTCACCAAGGTATATATGGAAGTAAACTTGAAAAGAATGAAATATTAGACAGAACTGTCGAGCAGCTAGAAGAGTACTTCAGAGGCGAAAGAAAGGAATTTGACATACCTATTAGAGTAAAAGCAAAAGAGTTTCAGAATAAAGCCTTAGAAGAGATAAGAAAGGTTCGCTATGGTGAGACTAGTACATATGGAGACATTGCACTTAAACTTGGCAAAAAGACATATGCTCGCGGAGTAGGCGCTACTTGCAGAGGCAACAGCATTGTTATAATTATACCTTGCCACAGAATTGTTATGTTAAAAGAAGATGGCTACTATAACTACTCTGATGGTAATGATGTAAAAATCTTTATTGGAATTAGAAGAGAAGTACAGTAAATAATTTTAGTAAACAACGCAATAACAGGCTTTATGCTTGTTATTTTTCTTTAATTGGGTAAAAATTAAAAGGAGTGATATTATGAAAGATATCTTAGTAGATCGTTTTATTAAATACGCAAAAATTGACACAAAGTCTGATGAGGAGTCTCAAACTTGTCCAAGCAGTCCAAAGATTATGGAGTTTGCAAAGAAATTAAGAGACGAACTTATTGAATTAGGCTTAGAAGATGTTGAGCTTGATGAACATTCATACCTTTATGCAACACTTCCAGCTAATACTGATGAGAAGAAAGATGTTTTAGGACTTATATCTCATATGGACACATCACCTGATATGAGTGGCGAGAACGTTAAGCCTAGAATAGTTGAAAAGTATGATGGCAAAGACATTGTTTTAAATGAGAAAGAAAACATTATCTTAAGCCCAAATGATTTCCCTGAGCTTAATGACTATGTGGGAGATGACCTTATAGTTACTGACGGCACAACACTATTAGGCGCAGATGATAAGGCGGGCGTTGCTGAAATAGTTACAGCTATGGAATACTTTATCAAAAATCCAGATGTAAAGCACGGTAAGATCAGAATTGCCTTTACACCAGATGAGGAAATTGGTAGAGGTGCAGACCTATTCGATGTTAAGAAATTTGGAGCTGATTATGCTTTTACTATTGACGGTGGTCCACTTGGAGAGATAGAATACGAAAACTTCAATGCAGCTTCTGCTAAAATCACTATAAGAGGTAGAAACGTACATCCAGGTTCAGCTAAGAATAAGATGATTAACTCACAATTAGTAGCTATGGAATACAACGCTATGCTACCAGTCAATGAAAGACCAGAGTATACAGAAGGCTATGAAGGCTTTATACTATTAACAAATATGAAGGGTTCTGTAGAAGAAACACAAATGCACTACATCATAAGAGACTTCACTAAAGAAGGATTTGCATCAAAGAAGTGCCTTATGAAAGATGCTCAAGACTACATTAATTATAAATATAATGATGCAATGGAGCTTGATATAAAAGATTCATATTACAATATGTATGAAAAGATAGAACCAAGACTAGAGATAGTTGAATTAGCAAAGAAAGCAATGAAAAATGCTGGAGTAGAGCCAAAAGTAACACAAGTTAGAGGTGGAACTGATGGTGCAAGACTATCGTTTATGGGTCTTCCTTGTCCAAACATCTTCACAGGCGGTATGAACTACCACGGAAGATATGAGTACGCTTCAATACAATCAATGGTAAAGGCATTTGAAACTGTAGTAGAACTAGTTAAGCTTGTATGATAATCAATTCTTGCAAAGTAGAAGCGATTTACGCAGATATATTTGATTTAGAAGTAGAGTCTATAGTGAACCCTGCAAACAATTCTTTACTTGGAGGTGGCGGTTTAGATGGCCTTATACACGAAAAAGATGGAGATGATCTTTTAGATGATACAGTGAAACTCGCAGGAGTATATACTGGTGGCGCTAAGATTACAAAGGCACATAAATTAAAGAACGACTACATCATACACGTTGTTGGGCCGATGGACTCTAATAAAAACAAGTTTAAGCTTTTAGAGAAAACCTACTTCAATCTTTTGCACTTAGCAGATGAGCACAAGATTAAATCTATCGCAATACCTGCAATATCATGCGGAGCCTTTGCAATGGATATAAAAGAGGCAAGTAAGATTGCCGTTAACGCTATAAAAACATATCTTCAAAACAATGAATCCACTATAGAGGAATTTATATGTCTTAATAATTATAAATTTTATGAGGAATATAAAAATATTATTTTAGTAAAAGATAATAAAATTTTAATCAAGTCCACATCAAGCCTATATTAATTGTTAAGTTTTGACACAACTTAATTATTTTTCTTAATATATTTTCGCCTGAATATGTAGTATAATTGAAATAACAATTGACGGAGGTAAGAAAATGCAAGTTGAGATTTCAAAATCTCATATCTGTGTTGGATTAAAACATAATTTTCTTTATAGAGGAGACATTGATTCGCTAAAGTCGCTGATGAGCTTTTATGATATTAACATGGGCGTGCAAAACATATTTCCAAAGTATGTATCGATGGGCATACTTAGGAAAAAAATTGCAAAAGCCATAGCCTACAGATCAGATGCTCACTGCATATCCAGGTCATTATCTTTACAAATACACGAAGATATAAATAGACTCGAACTATATACTTAGATGGTTATATACAAGGCTTCAACAGTACTAATCAAGCAAACGCATTAGAGAAAGAGGCGCTTAAGTATTATAAGAGCAAAGACTTGGTAAATAAAAATACTTGTTCCAGTTTAAGAACTTAAATAGAAAATAAGAACATTCAAGAAAAGATTAAGAAGTGAATTAATAAGAAGAGAAGAAAAGTGGAAGAATATTATCTAATGTTTGTGAATTTTCAAACAAAGTAATCAAGGATAAAACTTATTCTTTAAATAAATATGTGGACAGGCAATTAGAGCTTGATGGAAATGGTATAAAATCTGCAAGCTCTATGATAACGAGAGAAGATTTAAACATTATTTATAAAGAAACATTTAGATTTATATTAAATACATGTTCTAATTTGTATTTTGATGCTTATTGGAACGGTTTAAATGAAAGGGTTTTAAAAGATACAGATAGGGGTAGTATTATGTATGTAAGGAACTATATGATTCCTAAGGAAAAACTTACAACAGTAAAATCGAGTGAAACTGTAGCAGAAGCTATCAAGAAATTCGAAGATGGTGACTTTTTAAGTTTACCAGTTGTCGATGGTGACAAGTTAATTGGTATTTTGCACAAAGAAACAATCTACAGAACTTATTATGAATTATCTTGCACAGACAAGGATAAGTTCGCTAAAAAATTAGTTTCTGAGTTCAATGAACAAAGATACGAAAAGATTTCTATTGTAGAAAACATTGAAGTAGCATCATATGCACTTGGAAAGTTATCAATACCGTTCTTAGCTGTATTTGATGAACAAGATCAATTTGCAGGCATACTTACACACAAAGCTATATTTGATGCGTTCAGCGAAGTATTTGGTATCAACAAAGGTAAGAGAATTGTTGTACATATCTTCGATATGCCTGGACAAATTTCAAGACTTGCAGGAATTATAAGGGATCAAAAGGTTAATATCATAAGTATGGTTGTAACAAGCGCTAAGGTTATGGGCCTACTTAAAGTCATCTTAAGACTTGAAGTTGATGATGATACAAACATAACTAAAGTATTATCTGATGCCGGCCTAAGAGTTGGCGAGTGGTAAAATAAATTTAATTATATGAATGAAAGCTATCTAATTAGATAGCTTTTTATGTTCACTTGACAAAGATATACATACATGCGTCACTATACACAAAAAATACGCATGCATGCTTGAACTTATGCATATTTTGTAGTATAATAGTCTTTAGAATGGAGAAGTAGGAGGAAAAATGAGAATTTTAGGTATAGACCCAGGCATCGCTATAGTTGGTGTGGGCATCATTGATTACGACGGCAATAAGGCACGCGATGTGTTCTACGATGCGATTACAACACACAAGGACCTTAGCTTAGACAAAAGACTTGAGAAGATTTACTTTGAGCTTGGCGCTATCATAGATAAGTATGATCCTGATGAGGCGGCAATAGAAGAGCTGTTCTACTTTAAGAATCAAAAGACAGTTATACAAGTTGCCGAGGCAAGAGGTGTAACTCTTCTTTGCTTAAAACACAAGGGTTTAGCAACATATGAATACACTCCACTTCAAATTAAGCAAGCTGTTACTGGCTATGGTAGGGCCGAGAAAAAGCAAATGCAAGAGATGGTAAAAACTTTTCTTCATTTGGAGAAGGTTCCGAGGCCTGATGATGTTGCGGACGCTTTAGCGGTTGCTCTAACTCATAGCGCAAGTATTAATTTTAAAGATCAGTTTTTATTGAGGTAGTTATGTTTGAGTATATGATAGGCCAGGTTGTAGATAAGAAAAAGATTATATAGTTTTATTAGTAAATAACATTGCTTACAAAGTGTTTACATCAAAAGAAACTATAGAGAGCGATATCTACGATGGCGAAGTAAAAATTTATATGAATTTAGTAGTTAGAGAAGATGACATGAGTCTATATGGTTTTGTTAATAGATATGAACTCGACTTTTTTAACCTAATTACAACAGTCAATGGAGTAGGACCTAAGACTGCCATAGGTATTTTGTCTGAACAAAAGGTAGTTGATTTGCAAAAGGCAATCGTGACAAATGACGAAAAAGCCTTGATGAAGGCGCCTGGTATTGGTAAAAAAACTGCTCAAAGAATAATTCTTGAACTTAAGGACAAAGTTAGCAAGGGCAGTGAATTTGAAGACCTTGCAAATGTTGTAAGTGTAGGCAGTAACCTTAATGAGGCTATAGAAGCACTAAGTTCACTTGGCTACAACAAATATGAAATTACTAGCATTGCTAAGGGTTTGGACGAGACTATGGAAGTAGAAGATTTAATAAAAGAGCTATTAAAAAGGCTTTCAAAGTAGGTGTTTAAGTGGAAGAAGATAGATTAATAACGACTGACTTAAGGTCGGGTGAAGAAAATTTTGATAATTCTTTGAGGCCAAAGTGGTTTAATGACTACATTGGTCAAGACAGCGTTAAAGAAAAGCTTAAAATCTTTGTCAACGCTGCCAAGATGAGAGGCGAGCCACTAGACCACGTGCTTCTATATGGACCACCAGGACTTGGTAAGACAACTCTTGCAAATATCATCGCTAATGAGATGGGTGTAAATATCAAGATAACATCTGGACCTGCCATAGAGAGACCAGGAGACTTGGCGTCAGTTTTAACAAATTTAAAAGATGATGATGTATTATTCATAGACGAGATACATAGGATATCACGCTCTGTAGAAGAAATCTTATATCCAGCCATGGAAGATTATTCACTTGACTTAATCATTGGTAAGGGACCATCAGCAAGATCTGTAAGGATTGACCTATCAAGATTTACATTAATAGGCGCAACAACTAGAGCAGGACTACTATCCTCACCATTAAGAGACAGATTTGGGGTTATACTAAACCTTGATTTATATGATGAGGCATCACTTTGCGAAATAGTTAGAAGATCTGCTGGCATATTAGAAGTAGATATTGACGAAAGTGGCGCTAAAGAGATAGCTAGAAGATCAAGAGGCACTCCAAGAATTGCAAACAGGCTTTTAAAGAGGGTTAGAGACTACTCTTTAGTTCTTGAAGATGGGACTATAACAGGCAAAATTGCTAAAAAGGGCTTGGATATATTAGAAATCGACCACTATGGTCTTGATAAAACTGATAGAAAGATACTTGATGTAATGATAAATACGTATGGTGGCAATCCTGTCGGGCTTGATACACTTGCAGCATCGTCAAACGAGGAGAGGACTACGGTAGAAGATGTTTACGAGCCATATTTAATACAACTTGGATTCATTGCTAGAACGCCAAGAGGTAGAATTGCTACAAAGCTTGCATATGAACATATGGGTTACAAGTATGACAAAGGAGACAATGATGAAGAATAAAATATTAATTATACTTACAATATTCTTACTTGCATTATCGATAAACAGCGCAAAAGCTGAAAACGGATACGAACATATTACAAGCGTAGATGTAAAATTAGGCATTAGTGCACAAAATATGGGCGAATTAAAGCTGTATAGTGACGACGGCTTTGAAGTTAGAGATATCTATTCAAACTTAAGTTTGTTCCAAACATTTGAAAAGAATATTGTTTTAAGACTCAATGGTCAAAATTATGATGCTTTTGACGCAGCTGGAAACTATTTAACTAGCATAGCTACTAATAAGTCTATGAAGATATTATCATTAGGTTCAAGAGCCATTAAGATTAACAATAAGAGATATAGAGGCTACTTGTGTTTTAACCACATTGATAATCAATTATCTGCTATAAACAATGTAGATCTTGAAGAGTACCTTTATGGCGTTGTTCCAAGAGAGATGCCTAGCACTTTCTCTTATGAGGCGCTTAAAGCTCAAGCAGTAGCTGCAAGATCTTATGCGGTTTGTAGCGTTACTAGAAACAAGGACAAGTCATTTGATTTATATGATAGTGTTTCAAGCCAGGTCTATGGTGGATTTGATGCAGAAAGAGATAATGTTAGAAAAGCTGTTGATGAAACTAGGGGACAAATACTTTTATCAGATGGTAAAGTTGTTAATGCAACATATTCCTCATCTAATGGCGGATATACTGCAGATGCTAATGATGTTTGGGGCACAAAGTTTAAGTATTTGATCAGCAAAGAAGATAAGTACTCTATAAATGAGCCAAACTACAATTGGAGCTTTGAAATTAATATTAATGATTTGATTAGTGGACTTAGAAAGCAAGGTATAAATATTAATTCCATAGATCAGATATATGTTAAAGAAAACAATTCAAGCAAGAGAGTAAAAACTCTTGTGATAAAAGATGGAGCTAAAGAGGTACTTGTAGATAACTATAAGTTCAAAAACGCCATTGGTGCAAACAAATTTAAGAGTAGTTTATACACAGTGGAATATGTTGGAAAAGCTACTAATGAAACTGCTAATAAAGACAAGGCTTCTGATGAAGAAGTATCTGTAATTATTAAAGATAATGTAGTTATATTTTTAGATAATTTTGAATCAGAAGAAGTTAGTTCGAGACCAACACTTAATATGACTGATAAGATAAAAATTTCTGGGCATGGTTGGGGACACGGTGTTGGACTAAGCCAATGGGGAGCAAACAACATGGCGAAGGCTGGACTAAAGTATGACGAGATACTAAAATTTTACTACGATGGAGCTGAAATATTTAATGGAAACTAAAGATTTTTATTATGATTTACCTGAGGAGCTGATAGCTCAGCACCCCATAGACAAAAGAGACGAATCAAGACTTATGGTCTTAGATAGAAAGACTGGCAAAGTTGAGCATATGATATTTCATGATATCATAAATCTTCTTCACGAAGGAGACGTTCTAGTTGCTAACGATAGCAAGGTTATACCTGCAAGACTATTTGGCAACAGACCTGGTAAAGAAGAAAAGATAGAAGTTCTACTTATTTCACAAACTGAAGAAGACACTTGGAAGACGCTTGTTAAGCCAGGCAAGAAGATGAAGATTGGTTCTGAGATCGAATTTGGTCACGGACTTCTTAGAGCTGAGGTTGTTGATATAGATGATGATGGCGTTAGATATATCAAATTTAAATATGATGGAATTTTCTTAGAGATACTAAACGAGCTTGGCGAGATGCCACTTCCACCATATATCAAGGAAAGACTTGAAGATAAAGATAGGTACCAAACAGTTTATGCAAAGAACCTTGGATCAGCAGCTGCACCTACCGCAGGCTTGCACTTTACAAAGGAGCTACTTAAAGAGCTAGAAGACAAAGGAGTGAAGATAGTTTATCTAACACTTCATGTTGGTCTTGGTACATTTAGACCAGTCAAGGTAACAGACGTAGAAAAGCACAAGATGCATAGTGAGTTCTACAATCTTTCACAGGAAGCAAGCGAGACCATAAACAAAGCAAAAAAAGAAGGCAGAAGGGTTATAGCTGTTGGTACAACAACAGTTAGAACACTTGAAACGATAGCTGCAAAGGGAGAGATCAAAGCAAGCCACGGATGGACAGATATTTTCATATATCCTGGCTTTGAATATAAAGCAGTTGACGCACTAATTACAAACTTCCACTTGCCAGAGTCAACACTTATTATGCTTGTTAGCGCCTTTGCATCAAAAGAAATGATACTTAATGCATACGCAGAAGCTGTAAAAGAGAGATATAGATTCTTTAGCTTTGGCGATGCGATGTTTATATTGGATAGGTAATATGGAATTTGAATTAATTAAAAAAGATAGTAAAACTAAAGCAAGAGCAGGTTTAATGAAATTAAAACATGGCGTGGTTGAAACGCCTATCTTTATGCCTGTTGGCACAAGAGCAACAGTAAAGACTATGACACCAGATGAATTAGAGAGTCTAGGTGCTCAAATTATACTTTCTAACACATATCACTTGTACCTAAGACCTGGCGAGGACATAGTAGCCAAAGCCGGTGGACTTCATAAGTTTATGAACTGGGACAAGCCAATACTAACAGATAGTGGCGGATTCCAAGTTTTTAGCCTTGGAAAGATTAGAAAGATCACTGAAGAAGGCGTTGAGTTCCGCTCACACATAGACGGCTCAAAACTATTTATATCACCTGAGAAGTCAATCGAAATACAAACTAAGCTAGGTAGCGATATAATGATGGCTTTTGATGAGTGCGCGCCATACCCAGCAAGTAGAGACTATATTATTAACTCTATGCACAGAACTACTAGGTGGCTTGAAAGATGCAAGAACTCATGGACCGATAGAGAGAATCAAAATTTATTTGGTATAATACAAGGCGGTTTATACAAGGACTTGCGTAAAGAGCATGCAAAAGAAATTTGCTCCATAGACTTACCTGGCTATGCAGTTGGTGGACTATCAGTTGGAGAGCCGGTTGATCTTATGAATGAGGTCTTGGACTATGTCACTGACTACATGCCAGAAGATAAACCTAGGTACAACATGGGAGTAGGTACACCTTTATATCTATTTGAATCAGTTGAAAGAGGTATAGACATGGCTGACTGCGTTTTACCAACTAGAATATCTAGAAATGGAACGCTAATGACATCTAGAGGAAGGCTTGTTATAAAGAATGCAATGTATAAAGAGGACTTTACTAAACCAGACCCAGAGTGCGACTGCTACACTTGTAGAAACTACTCTAGAGCATACCTAAGACACTTATTTAATGTTGATGAGATACTTGCATATAGACTTGCGACTATACACAACTTAACATTCTTACTTAAGATGATGAAGAATATACGTGAGTCGATACTAGGTGATTATTTCTTAGAGTATAAGCACGAATTTTATAAAAATATGGATATTTAAAGTAATATAGTGTATAATAGTATTAACACGAGAGGGAGGTTATATAATGACATTAACATTTTTACAAGCACAAGCAAATGCTAGTGGATCATTACTAAGCATGATACTACCATTTGTTCTATTTGGAGCATTCGCGTACTTCTTTTTAGTAAGACCACAAAAGAAACAAGCGCAAAAGTTACAAGAGCTAAGAGACTCACTTAAAGTAGGAGATCAAATCGTAACTATCGGCGGCATCTTAGGTAAGATTGTTCAAATTAAAGAAGACATGTATGTAATCGAAATAAACCAAGGATGCAATATGGAGATAGCTAAGTGGGCTTTCAGAGATAGAGCAACAAGAAAAGAGATTAAAACGTAGAAAAATCAGAAGAGTTATAAGAGCAAGAGAGGCTGGTCACAATGGTCAGCCTTGATTTTTGATTAAATATATACATAATGGGTAAATATACTTAGGTGGTGATTGAATGCAAAATTTATTTTTGGTAGCAGATGCTAATCTGTTTATCACAACAGATATAGCCGCATTTTTATTAGTATTAGTAGGCACGTTTTTCTTAAGCCTTGCATTGATCAACAAGAAGCAAAATTTATACATCACATTATTTTTTATCACACACTTTGTTTTATTTGCAAGCAGGGTGCTATGTCAGATAAACAATTTTTATCCAATAGCAATATTTATATTTTCATGCATTTTTGTAGTTTTAGAGATATTCATTCCAGGCTTCACAGTAACAGGAGTTATAGGTATACTTGGCTATATTACATCCATAGCTTTAACATTTAGTAATTATAGATATGGTCTATTAGCTATAGTAGTATCTTTAAACTTAAATATATCTTTCATTAAATTTATGTTTAAGAAAGGCTACACTCTTAAGGGACTAAGTCATTTTGTATTAAGCACACAAGCAAATTTAAAAGGGAATAAAGAAGAGTTTAATGAGTTAAATAAACTCGTAGGAAAGGATGCAGAGTCTATAAGTTCACTTGGACCAACGGGCTTTGTATTAGTTAATGGCATTAAATACAACGCTGTAAGCTACGATGGCTACCTAGATAATGGTTTGGCATTGAAGGTTATAGCAGTTAAAGGAAGATATTTAATAGTTGACAAGGAGGTTAAGTAGTATGTTTTTATTAGGAAACATTATTAATGTTTTAGCATCAGGAGGATTTATAATTGTTATACTTGGATTAATAGTCTTAAGTATATTCTTTTCATTTGTACCAATTGGCTTGTGGATAACAGCTTTCTTCTCAGGAGTTAAGGTTAGCATGGCAACACTTACTGGTATGAGACTTAGAAGAGTTGCACCAAGCAAGATCATAAACCCAATGATTAAGGCTACAAAGGCTGGACTAGACATTAAAGTTAATGAACTAGAAGCTCACTACTTAGCTGGTGGTAACGTAGATACACTCGTAGATGCACTTATAGCTGCACAAAGAGCTGATATACCGCTAGACTTTACAAGAGCAGCTGCTATCGACCTTGCAGGACGTAATGTCTTAGAAGCTGTACAAGTTAGCGTTAACCCTAAGGTTATAGAAACACCAAATATATCTGCAGTTGCTATGAATGGTATAGAAGTTGTTGTAAAAGCAAGAGTAACTGTTAGAGCTAATATCGAGAGATTAGTCGGCGGTGCAGGAGAAGAAACTATCATCGCAAGAGTTGGTGAAGGTATTGTAACTACAGTAGGTAGTGCACAAAGCCACAAGGATGTTCTTGAAAATCCTGACAGTATCTCAAAGACAGTTCTAAAGAAGGGTCTTGACTCTGGAACAGCTTTTGAAATACTTTCTATAGACATAGCAGACATAGACGTAGGTAGAAACATAGGAGCTAAATTACTTATGGATCAAGCTGATGCTGATAAGAAGATAGCTCAAGCAAAGGCTGAAGAAAGACGTGCTATGGCTGTTGCAAGCGAACAAGAAATGAAGGCTGAGGTTCAAAAGATGAAATCAAAAGTTGTCGAAGCTGAAAGAGAAGTTCCACTAGCAATCGCCGAAGCATTAAAGAATGGAAACCTAGGAGTTATGGATTATTACAAGATGAATAATATCAATTCAGATACCGATATGAGAAAATCCATATCCGATACACAAAATTAGATAAGTAGAAAAGTATGGATATATTATTTGTATTAGCGTTTTGCTTTATGCTAATATCTTCTCTTGCTACAGTTTTGTCGGAAGCCAATAAGAAAAAGAAAAACAGTGATCTTACTAAAAAACTTGATGAAATTTATAAAAGAGCAATGCAGGAAAATAAGAACAGTAAGAAGCCTAAGAATATCAAGACAGATGAAAAGGTTAAAAAGATAGGCAACTTGGAAAAGCACTATGATGAAGCCATCAGTGATGATTACAAAGCTAAGGCTGATGATTATTTTTCTGATAGGTCAAGAGAACTTGATGAGTATTTGTCAAGGGACATTAAAGACAGACTTCGCGAATTTAAGGCAAAGAAGACAGAAGAGCATGAGAGTGAGCATGAGGAAATGGTAAAAGTAGAAGAGAATGTTTATGAAGACTTTGATTATGAACACGAAAGCATACAATTTTCACAAACCAATGTGGCAAAGGCCATAATCATGAAAGAGATACTAGATAAACCACTAGCACTAAGGAGGATTAATGAGTAGAGAACTTAATTTTGATAGCAACAAACAAGAGGCGTTAGCCGGAAATTTAGATTCTAACATCAAGATAATTGAGAAGGAACTTGATATTAAGATTGATATGCGCTCAGATAAGATATTGATAGCTTCTAACAATGAAGAGAATGAAGCTATGGCTGAAAGATTGATAAAAGCCTTATCGAGCCTTATAGACACTCAAAAATCACTTAGTAAGGAGGACATATATTATTCAATTAACTTAGTTAAAAAAGCGAAAGAGAACCTCTTATACGATATACAAAAGATGTTATAGCTATAACTAGTGAAGGAAAGACTATAAGACCTAAGACTATTGGTCAAAAAAGATATGTCGATATGATTAGAAAGTCTGGAATAACCTTCGGTATAGGACCAGCAGGTACTGGCAAAACATATTTGGCTATAGCTATGGCGGTTAATGCTTTTAAAAATAAAGAAGTATCTAAGATTATATTAACAAGACCAGCTGTAGAAGCAGGTGAGAACCTAGGATTCTTACCGGGTGACCTTAAAGAAAAGGTTGATCCATATCTAAGGCCGGTCTATGATGCTCTATATGAGATTATGGGCAAGGAGCAATATGAAAAAAATGCTGAAAGAGGACTTATAGAAGTAGCGCCACTTGCTTATATGAGAGGAAGGACACTAGATAAAGCCTTCATAATACTTGATGAAGCACAAAATACTACAGAAGAGCAAATGAAGATGTTCCTAACAAGGATGGGCTTCAACTCTAAGGTGATTGTTACAGGTGATATTACTCAAAGAGACTTACCAAAGGGTAAGAAGTCTGGACTTATAGCGGCCAGTCATATACTTAGAAATATCAATGGCATAAGCTTCATAGAGCTTACTCAAACTGACGTTGTAAGAAATATACTGGTTCAAAGAATCATTGAAGCTTATAATCTTTATGAAAGTAAGAAGCTTAATAAAGAAAGTGAAGAAAGAGAAGAAAAGATGGATATAGTAATTAATAACGAAAACAACTATCCTATAGAAGCAGGTTATGAAGACACAATGAAAAAGATAGCATCTCTAGCATTAAAAAAAGAAGGGCTTAATGACGATTATGAAGTGGGCCTTACTTACGTGTCAAAGGAAGAGATACAAGATTTGAACAGAGAGTACAGGGACATTGATAAAGTTACAGATGTTTTATCATTTCCACTTATCGAAGACTTCTCTTCAGATGAAACCTTGCTAGGCGATGTAGTCATCTCATATGATGTTGCTGTGGAGCAAGCAAAAGAGTATGGGCATAGTCTTGAAAGAGAGATTATGTTTTTATTCACACATAGCATACTTCACCTTTTGGGATATGATCATATTGAAGACGATGATAGAGTTATTATGGAACAGAGACAAAGAGATATATTAGACGAGCTTAATATTACACGTTAGTATTGAAATTAAGCGTAAAATATTATATAATAAAAGCTTGGAGGGACGCTAATGGATACTAAAGGGCTTATTGAATCGGCACTTAAAGTTTTAGATAGATCATACAGTAAATACTCTAAATTTAAGGTTGCTGCAGCAGTAGAGATGGATGATGGCAATGTTTATACTGGAGTCAATATCGAAAATGCATCTTATGGTCTAACAATATGTGCAGAAAGAAGCGCAATAGCAAATGCAATAGTAAGCTCTGACTCTAGGTCCATTAAACGTATAGCAATTGTAAATGTGGATGTATATCCTATGCCATGCGGTGCGTGTAGACAGTTCATAAGCGAGTTCACTAAAGACTGCGAGATTATAGTTGCAAAGGATGTAAATGATTATAAAATTTATAATATAAAAGATCTGCTCCCAGAATCTTTTCATTAGATGAGTAAAAGAGGTGAAACAATGGAATTTAAATCAGGCTATGTAGCGGTTGTAGGTAGACCCAATGCTGGTAAATCAACACTACTTAATAAACTTGTTAAGTTTAACATATCTATCATCTCAGATAAACCACAAACTACTAGAGATATAATTAATTTTATATACAGATGATGATGCACAAATTATATTCATGGATACTCCTGGCTATCAAATTGCGAAAAACAAGTTAGGCGACTACATGGATAAGGTGATGAGAGCCGCTTTAGAGGATGCAGATATGATACTATACATAATTGATGGATCTGTACCTATTAAAGCTGGCGAAAAAGAACTTATGGACATAGTTACAAGTGCAAACAAGAATGTAGTTATTGCTATCAATAAAATTGACAAAGACGAATCTCATATAGAAGAAATTATAGGCGAGATAAATTCTAGAAAACTTAATTCAATTACTGTTCCAATAAGTGCGGCTAATGATGATAACTTGGATAAGCTTCTAGATGAAATAAAAAAAGTATTGAAACCAGGTCCTATGTATTATGATGGTGAATATTTAACTGATAAACCAATGAAGTTTATCGTTTCAGAGATTATTAGACAAAAGTGCCTAAACTTTTTATCAGATGAGATACCACATGGGATAAACATTGAAATACTTAAGTATGAAGAAAAAGAAGATGCTGTAAACATAGATGCAATCATTTATTGTGAGAGAGAAAGCCACAAGGGCATGGTCATAGGTAAAGAAGCCTCTATGATTAAAAAGATTAGACTTGCTGCAAAGAAAGATATAAAAGCCATGCTTGATACAGAAGTTAATCTTAAATTAAATGTTAAGGTTGCCAAGAATTGGAGAAAGAACGAAGACCAGGTGAAGTTTTTTGGATACAAGTAAGTCCGAAGAGTACAGAGGCATAGTTATTGCTAGCAAGAGCGATGAAAAGAACGGCAAAATACTTGAAATATACACGGTTAATGCTGGGCGTATAAAAGCTTATGTACGAAGCGCTTATGATTTGAGAAGCAATGTTTCAAGAAGTTCATTTGTATTTACAGAGTCAGTGTTCATGCTATCTAAGTATAAAGAATTATTCTTAGTAAATGATTCAAAGGTATTATATTCAGCTCAGCTAATGAACGCAGATATTAAAAGATTCACAATTTTGCTTTTTATCAGAGCTATTATCAACGCTTTTGAATACTCAGGAGTCAGATGAGTATATTTACTCGATGATAATCACACTAGTAAATATTATGGATATTTATCCAGAAAGAGCAGAATTATTTATCTTGGCATTTATACTAAAGCTCATATATTTATTAGGATACTTTCCTAGAATACAATTAAGAGATAAAGTAGATACTTATAGATTTGAATTTGAACATGGAACAATAATAGCTGAACTTAGTAACTATAAAAGAACTTACTTATAAAAGAAGAACTAAGCTTTATCAATTTTTGCTTGACAGCAAATTTAAAGACTTAATTAATGTTGAATACAATGATAAATATAAAAATTTAAAACTTTGTTTATAAATTATATTTTATATTTTGATAAAGACGAATTTAAGACTCTTAAAGTCAAATATTGAGGAGGACAAAATGTATTTTCAAGATTTAATGATGAATTTACTAAATTATTGGAAGGATAAAGGCTGCTTAGTAATGGAGCCTTATGATGTCGAGAAGGGTGCAGGAACAATGAATCCACACTTTTCTTAGATCACTAGGACCTGAGCCTTGGAGAGTTGTATATGTAGAACCATCAAGAAGGCCAGCGGATGCAAGATATGGTGAAAATCCAAACAGAGTTTACCAACACCATCAATTGCAAGTAATACTAAAACCATCGCCATATGATGTTCAAGATTTGTACTTGGATAGCTTGAAGGCGATTGGCATAGACCCGTTAAAACACGATATAAGATTCGTAGAAGATAACTGGGAGTCACCTACACTTGGTGCGTGGGGACTAGGCTGGGAAGTTTGGCTTGACGGTATGGAGATAACTCAATTCACATACTTCCAACAAGTCGGTGGACTTAATCTAGACATTGAATCCTCAGAGCTAACATATGGTCTTGAGAGAATTGCTATGTACTTACAAGATGTTGACAATGTTTACGATATACAATGGAATGAAAATTTCACATATGGTGATATATTCAAGAAAGCTGAGTATGAGCACTCTGTTTACAGTTTTGAATTAGCAGACAAGGACTTACTACAAGAGATGTTTGAAAGATATGAAGCCGAATGCAAGAGAATTATTGAAAAAGGACTTATATTACCAGCGTATGACTATGTACTAAAGTGCTCACATACATTCAACGTGCTTGATGCACTTGGAGCTATATCAGTATCGCAAAGAGCAAACTATATACTAAAGGTTAGAAGTTTGGCTAAGCTAATAGCAAGTAAATACGTAGAACAAAGAAAAGAGATGGGCTTTCCATTTACTAAGAAAGTAGGTTTTAATGATGGCAAATAGATATTTATTAGAAGTAGGTATGGAAGAGCTACCTGCTAGTTATTCAAAATTAGCTATAGAACAATTTAAAAGTGCTTTTGAAATTATTAAATGAAAACTCATACAAAGATTATGAAGTAAACGTATATACAACACCAAGAAGAATTACTACTATAATTGACAATATCATAGAAAATGAAAGCATAGAAAAGAAGAAATCAAGGGTCCTTCTAAGTCAATTAGTTTTGATGATGCTGGCAACCCAACAAAGGCACTTCAAGGCTTTTAAAGTCAAAGGGCTTAGATGTAAAAGATATTTTCTTTAAAGATATGGGTGGCACTGAATATGTTTTTGCTAATGTAGAGCACAAGAGCTTAACATTTACAGAGCTTATTGAACGAAACGCAGAAAGTATTATTAGAAAGATAGTCTTTCCAAAATCTATGAAATGGGGCGGAAGAGACTTAAAATTTGCTAGACCTATTAGATGGATTGTCTCTTTTATAATGACATAGTTGTTAAATTTAACTTAGAGAATATAAGAGTATCAAATTTAACAAATGGTCACAGATTTTATCTAAGAAGGATATAGAGATATCTGATGCTCATGACTATATGAAGATTATGGAAGATAACTTTGTTATTGTTGATAACAGCGAAAGAAAAGCAAGAATTAGACTAGAGTCAGAAAGACTTGCTAAATCTGTTGGTGGATCGATACAAAATGATGAAGCTATCATTGATCAAGTAACAAACTTAGTTGAATATCCAACACCACTACTTGGAACTATTAAGGATCAATATCTTGAGCTTCCTGATGAAGTGGTTATCACACCAATGAAGGATCACTTAAGATACTTCCCAGTTGTAGATTCAAAGAACAGACTTATGAATCACTTCATTACAGTTAGAAATGGTGACGATAAATATCTTGACATAGTTAGAAAAGGGAATGAAAAAGTTCTTGCTGCTAGGCTGGAAGATGCTAAATTCTTCTTTAATGAAGATAGGAAGAAAAACTTAGAAGACTATGTTAATGATTTAAGAACAATTGTCTTCCAAGATAAGCTTGGAACATTATACGATAAAACATTAAGAAACATTAAACTATCTGAAAAGATTTGTGAAGACCTAAATGTTGGAGAAGAGACAGTAGAGACTACTAAGAGAGCTGCATATTTATCAAAAGCTGACCTTGCAACTAAGCTAGTTGTAGAGTTTACTGAACTTCAAGGCGTTATGGGAAAGATATATGCTAAGCTATCAGGAGAAACTGTAGGTGTGCAAGAAGCAATATATGAACACTATCTACCAAGATATGCCCAAGATTCACTTCCAAGCACTACTGCAGGAGTAATACTTGCTGTAGCAGATAAACTTGATACAATATCAGGTTTATTCTCAATCGGCACAAAACCAAGTGGATCACAAGACCCATTTGGTATAAGAAGGGCTACTTTGGGTATTATAAATATAGTATTAGAAAAGTCTTTGGATGTATCTATAGATTCCTTACTTGAAGAAACATTGTACAACTATGTCAATATAAATGAATTAAAGTTTGATTACGACGAGGTTAAGAAGAATGTTTTAGATTATATTAAGACAAGGTTCATAGGTATATTGCAAGATAGTAACTATGATGCAAATTTAATAAACGCTGTTATGAATAAACATAAAGACTTAAATTTATTAACTATAAAACAAGTCCTAACAAAGTTAGATGGAATTAAAGACAGTGATGAATTTAAAGATGCTTTAGCTGCGTTTAGGAGAATATATCAGATATCAAAAGGAAAAGAATTTGAAAAAGTTGATCCTAACCAAGACATAATGGAAGAGAGTGAAAAAGAATTATTCGTTCTATACCAAGATTTGAAGGCAAAGGAAGAAAATATTTCCGATATAGATATAACAGAAGCAATTAAGATACTTGCTACTTACAAAGAAAGCATTGATAAATTCTTGGACTCAACTATGGTTTTAGTTGATAATAAAATAATAAAGAACAACAGACTTTCATTAATATCATTAATACTAAATGAATTTAACTCCATTTTAGATTTTAAAGAAATAGAGGAGATTTAATTGAACGAAATAACTATATTTGTAATTTCAGACTCTATAGGTGAAACAGCTGGAAAGATTGCTAGATCATGTATCAAGCAATTTTCACCAGACGCTTACGAGATTAAGAGGTTCCCTTATGTTGACAGCAAGGACAAGATATTTAATATCTTTGAAAAGGCAAAACTAGTTCCTTCAGTTGTTATATTTACAACTGTATTGGAAGATCATGCACATTATATTGAAAGCTTAGGAAGAAAATATAATATTCCAACTGTTAACGTTATGAGTAAAGTTTTGGACTCTATTGAATCAGTTTTACATCAAGCACCTATTAGAGAGGCAGGACTTATTAGAAGACTTGACCAAGAGTACTTTGATAAGGTTTCTGCTATCGAGTTTGCAGTTAAGTATGACGATGGAAAGGATCCTAGAGGCATTATCCTTGCTGACGTTGTTCTTCTAGGTATATCAAGGACTTCGAAGACACCTCTTTCTATGTATTTAGCTAATAAGAATTACAAGGTAGCAAACGTACCGTTACTTCCAGAGATAGAACCTAGTGAGTTTTTATTTGAAAAGGACAAAAGAAGGATATTTGGTCTCATTGCTTCTGATAGAAAGATTAATGAAATCAGAATAGAAAGAATGAAGTCTTTAGGTATAGAAGATATATGCAACTATGCTTGCACAGATAGAATTAACGAAGAGCTTAGATATTCTAAGGAAATTATGGGAAAACTTGGATGCCAGGTTATTGACGTTACAAATAAAGCTATAGAAGAGACAGCTTCAATTATAATAGATAGTTTGAGTAAAATTTTGGTGAGATGAATGATTAATTTTAGAGAAAATATGAAAATTTCAAGATTCTTACCTTTCGGAATATGCATGCAAATGTTCGGACAGTAGAGGAAGAAAAGTTTCGGAGGAAAAGTGTGATATAAGAACCGACTTCCAAAGAGACAGAGACAGGATTCTACACTCAAAAGCATTTAGAAGGCTTAAGCACAAGACTCAAGTGTTTCTAGCGCCTAAAGGAGATCACTTTAGGACAAGGCTTACACATACACTTGAAGTTAGCCAAATAGCCAGAACCATTGCTAGAGCTTTAAGACTTAATGAAGATTTAGTTGAAGCGATATCTTTGGGACATGACTTAGGGCATACACCATTTGGACATGCTGGAGAGAGCGCACTTAATGAGAAATGTAAGGATTTAGGCGGATTTAGGCACTATGAACAAAGCTTAAGAGTTGTTGACGTGCTTGAGAAAAGAAATGGAAAGTTTGGACTTAACTTATGCGACGAAGTTAGAGATGGAATTGTAAACCATAGCGGAGCGAACGAAGCATATACTTTAGAAGGTAGAGTAGTTAAGTTTGCAGATCGAATTGCATATATCAATCATGATATTGATGATGCAATCAGAGCTGGTGTTTTGCACGAGAAAGATATACCAAAAGATCTTATTGAAATTTTAGGCGATTCTCACTCAAAGAGAATCAATACTATGATTACAGATATACTTAAAGAAAGTTATGGACAAAACTATATAAAATGTCTGATGAAGTTGGTGAAGCAATGCTTGCCTTAAGGGCTTTCATGTTTAAAGAAGTTTATTTTAATCCAATTACAACTAAGGAACATGACAAGGCCAAGAACATAATATCAATGTTATATGATTATTATGATGAGCATCCAGAAAAACTTCCTGACAATATTAAAGAGATTCAAGGAACAAAGAATCAAGAAATTTGTGATTACATCGCGGGTATGTCAGACATATATGCAATAAATGAATTTAAAAAGATATATGTACCACAAACTTGGAAGAATGAGGTTATGATATGAAAGTAATTAATGCAGCAGTCATTGATAAAATTAAAGAGTACAATAACATCGAAGATGTGATTGGCGAGAATATAAAACTAGATAAGAAAGGCGCATCATATACTGGACTGTGCCCATTTCACAAGGAGAAGACGCCGTCATTTCATGTTAATAGTAAAGATGGATACTACAAATGTTTTGGCTGCGGAGAGTCTGGGGATGTCATTACTTTTATAGAGAAGTATAGGAACTTAAGTTTCCAAGAAGCAGTTGAGTATTTAGCTGACAGAGCGAATATAACTCTACAAGAAGCAACAAGTAAAAAAAAACTGAAATTGATCTCATAGAAAAATTTTATGATATTAATAAAACAGCTCTTGATTTCTTCCAAAGTCAAATATTAAAGTCAAAGATAGCTATTGACTATCTACTTAAGAGGAAATTAAGCAAGGAAACTGTTTTAAAGTATCAACTAGGTTATGCGCCAAATGAATGGACAGCACTTAAAGATTACTTAATAGGCAAAGGATACAGTGAAGATTTCATAGTTAAAGCAGGTTTAGCCAAGATAAAAGAAGAAAAAGATAGTTCATATGATGTATTTAGAAACAGATTAGTCTTTCCTATATTTGATGTGCATAATCATGTGCTTGGCTTTAGCGCAAGAAGCTTGGATAACAGTATGCCTAAGTACTTAAATACAAGTGAAAATATTGTCTTTAAGAAGAGAGAGTTGCTATTCGGCTACAATATTTATAAAAAAGAAGCTGATAGAGATAAAATACTTCTTGTTGAAGGCAATATTGATGTTATGAGTTTATATCAAGCAGGTGTAAATTATGCTGTTGCTAATTTGGGTACAGCTTTTACTATAAATCAAGCAAACTTATTGAATAGAAACGCAAAGAAAATTTATATTTGTTATGATGGAGACAAAGCAGGCAAAAATGCAACACATAAGGCTATAGAGATACTTAGATTTATAAATGCTAAAGCTAATGTTGTGGTGCTTGAAGAAGGCTTAGATCCAGATGATTTTATTAAAAAATATGGACTTTCTGGTTTTACTGCCAAGCTTAATGAAGCAAAAAACTCTGTTGAATATGAAGTTTCTGAGCTAATGCAGCTTTATGATGTAAACAATCCGGAAAACTTATTAGAACTAATTAACGAGTTGTCGAGACTATTGTCAAAAATAAATGACAAAATTGAGAGAGAAATTTATATAGACTACATTTCGAGAGTCTACTCTATTGACAAGAGTTTGCTAATCAATCAAGTTTCAAAAACAAATTATGTTAACAAATACAGAGAAAAATATACTGTACCAGAAGTACCAAAAATTAAAAAATTAGATATAGAAATTATAGATGAGAATCTTTTAATATATGCATTAGCGGATATTAAATATTTTAAATATATAATAAATGAAATTTCTATAGATAATTATAGTAAAGTATTTAAGATAAACATGCCACTACTAAAGTCGAAGTACGAAGGCAATAATGAGATAGAACTTAGTGATTTTGATATAGCGGATAAAGATAATGCGCTTTTAGAGATTGATGATATTAGGAAGAAATCTGAAGAATCTACATACATCAATCTAAAAGAATTAATTGAAAAAAGAATGAAGCTAAAATCAAAAGACTATGTGAGTGATTTATTGGAACAAATTAATGATGGCAAAGGTGATGCAATGGAGCTTTTAAAACTAATTAAAAAGCACAGAGATAACGAATGATGAAGGGGAGTGTTCTTATGAAAAAAGAAAAGAATGCTAGCACAAAGAAAATTAAAAAAGAAAAAGTAACGGATGAAGCAATAAAGATAATAGATGAAAACGTTAGCGAAGATAAAAGACAAGCCATGTATGAGCTACTAAACGAAGGAAGAACAAAAGGTTACATCAACTATAAAGAGATTGAGGATGGTTTGGATAAATTTGAAGTAACTGAAGACGAAGTTATATCTTTCTACGATGCACTAGATGCAGCTCAAGTTAGTATCATTGACACTAAAGATGAAGATGAAGAAATCGACTTAGATGAAAACTTTGATGTTGATAAAGATGATGATGACGATGACGAAGAAGACATTGACTTAGAGGAGCTAAGATCTTTTGAGGAAGAATTAAGCAAGGATGATAAACTTGAATTAGCTAAAGAAAAGGGCAAGAACAAAATAGTTATAACTGACGACCCTGTGAGGATGTATCTTAAGGAAATAGGTAGAATTCCTTTGCTTACTTTTGAAGAAGAAGTTAAACTTGCAAAAAAGATAGAAGAAGGCGATGAGTCAGCTAAAGATAAGCTTGCAGAAGCAAATTTGAGACTTGTAGTTAGTATTGCTAAGAGATACGTAGGTAGAGGTATGCAATTTTTAGACTTGATCCAAGAAGGCAATATGGGCTTAATAAAAGCGGTTGATAAGTTTGAGCACAAGAAGGGATTTAAGTTTAGTACCTATGCAACATGGTGGATTAGACAAGCAATCACAAGAGCCATAGCAGACCAAGCCAGAACTATAAGAATACCTGTACACATGGTTGAGACTATAAATAAGTTAGTTAGAGCACAAAGACAATTAGTACAAGAATTAGGTAGAGACCCTCTTCCAGAAGAAGTTGCTGAATTAATGAATATGGATGTAGAAAAGGTTAGAGAAGTACAAAAGATTGCTCAAGAACCAGTATCATTAGAGACACCTATTGGTGAAGAAGAAGACTCGCACTTAGGAGACTTTATACCTGATGAAGAAATACTGTCCCCATCAGATGCAGCGACAAACACTATGCTTAGAGAACAATTAATTTCTGTTCTTGACACGTTAACAGATAGAGAAAGAAAAGTTTTAGCTTTAAGATTCGGCCTTGATGATGGCAGAACAAGAACACTTGAAGAGGTTGGACAAGCCTTTGACGTTACTAGAGAAAGAATTAGACAGATAGAAGCAAAAGCATTAAGAAAGCTAAAACATCCAAGTAGATCTAAAAAGCTTAGAGACTTCCTTGAACTATAATGAATTATTCAAAGAGACTTATTGAGATATCTAAGTCCATTAAAAAAGGTTCCTCGCTTATAGATGTTGGTTGCGATCACGGCTATATAGCAAAGATGCTTTTGGATAATGGCACTATAGATAAGGTTATTGAAAGCGATATAAGTGAAAAATCATTAGAAAAAGCTGAGCTATTACTTTCTGGCGTTAAGTATAAAGATAAAATTAAATTTATTGTAAGCGATGGTCTTGTTAATATAGATAGCAAGGGATACGATACACTTTTAATTGCCGGTATGGGCGAAGAGACTATAGTAAGCATACTATCAAAGAGCTTAGACAAGGTAAGATGCTTTAGTAGTATAATAATACAAGCTATGGGTGAAGGCTCGAACATTAGAAAGTATTTTAAGGAGAATGATTTTTTCATAAAGAAAGAACGTTTGTTTATTGAGAAAGAAAAATACTATAGGCTCTATGAAGTGATTAATAAGAAAACTAATGTTGAGGACTACACTTTGCCAGTTAACTTTGACATGCAAGACATTGAATACCTTAAAGTGTATTATGAAAATGAAATTAAGAGTATAAAAGATATACTTAATAGGATTAACAAAGAGAAGAATTTAAGCAAGTTTGAAGAGTTAAGTAAAGATTTAAATAAAATTAAAAAATATATGGAGAAGATCAATGAAAAAGAATGAAATTATAAAGATAATTGAAAGTATCTTCCCAAAGGAGTATAGAGAGCCTTGGGATAATTCTGGATTGATAATAGATCTAGATAAAGAAGATATAAAAAAGATTTATTTAAGCGTTGATCTCTTATATGATGATATTAAAGAACTGGATGATGTGGATATGGTGATAACGCATCATCCTTTAATTTTTAAAGGCATAAAAGAGATTGATATGAATGCAAGCTCAAAGCTAATTAAGCATATGATTAAAAATGACATCATATACTATAGCGCGCACACATCATTCGATGTTCAAAGCTCTGGTTTTTATAAATTTTACAAAGACAATCTAAAGCTTTCTAATACAGATTTTGCTATCAAGGTAAATGATGATATGGGCTATGGAGTTGTTGGAGACATAAAGGATGTATCATTAAAAGATTTGGGATATATCATTAAAGATATTAATAATGCGAAATATATACAAGTATATAAAAATAATAATCGTAACAGCAGGCTTATGATATTAAATGGTAGTGGCAGAGATTTTGTAGAAAATGCTATCGAAGAAAGGCCTGACACTGTTATAACATCTGATTTAGGATATCATGACATACAAGCACTAAGAAATGCAAAGATTAATTTAATTATGCAAGACCACAACAGTAGTGAGAGTGCTTTTGTTAATATCATAGAGGATATATTAAAGAAACATACAAATGGCATTGAGATAGTTAAAATTTCTCTTCTTTCACTGATAATGTAGAAATAATATAGAATTTTATGCATTTTGTAGTATAATAAACTTTGTAATGAGTAAACCAGATGGTTGCGTGCTTAGGCATGAGGAAAGTCCGTGCTCCACAGAGCAGAATGCTGGATAACGTCCAGTGAAGGCGACTTCAAGGATAGTGCAACAGAAATAGACCGCCATTTTGGTAAGGGTGGAAAGGCAGTGTAAGAGACTACCTACTTTTAGGCGACTAAAGGTGACATGTAAACCCCATTCGGAGCAAAACAAAGAAGGATAAAAGGTTATTGCTCGTAACCTCCTGTAAGGTAAGTTGCTTGATTTTAATGGTAACATTAAAACTAGATAGATAACCATCTAATACAGAACACGGCTTATAGGTTTACTCATTTACATAAATTTCAACGAGGGAGACTAAAAATGAAGACAAAAACAAACACAATTACAAAAGCGGCTTTAATTGCTACACTTTACACAATACTTATACTATTGCAAACAATATTACCGTTCCAACAATTAACATTTGGACCGATACAGCTTAGACTTGCTGAAGGATTAACAGTACTTCCACTAATGGAAGCTGCAGCAGTTCCTGGATTATTCATAGGATGTTTAATATCAAACATATTTTTATCTTTTATGTCAGGCTATGGCATGATAGATATTATTTGCGGTAGCTTAGTTACACTAGTAGCTGCATATTTAACAAGAAAATCAAAATCTAAGTATTTAGCTATGCTTCCACCTATAATATTAAATGGATTTTAGTGTCAATATGGGTATCATATTTCTCAAATATTCCATATTTTACAACAGTATTAGGTATCATGGGCGGAGAAGCTATAAGCGTTGCAGTATTTGGATCAATAATATATTATATCTATGATAACAGAATTAAAAGGTGATTTAATGAAAAAGAAGGATAATTACAATAACTGTCTTAATACTTATAGTTATTGCAATTATATGGAAGGTAAACTCATGCGTATCGAGCATGTATAAACCTTACGATGTAAATGACGATACTGAATATACTATCGAAATCGCTGAAGGAAGCGGTGCTTCTGACGTAGCGAGAGAGCTTTATGAAAATAAAATTATTAGGAATGGAACTGCTTTTAAAGATGTACTAAAGGAGAACGATCTTGAAAAACATATAAAAAGCGGTACTTTTAAATTGAAAAAATCTATGACTTTACTAGAAATTGCAAATATAATTGCAGGCAAGGGTGAGGGTAAAAAAGGAGAAACTGTTAAAGTAACTATACCAGAGGGCTTCGAATTAACACGTATTGCTCAAAGATTAGAAGAAAAGGGTCTTGTTTCAAGTGAAGACTTTTTAAATGAATGCAAGAATCTTGATAAATACAAAGAAAAATATGAATTTTTATCAAGTATTAATAACGATACTTTGGAAGGATTTTTATTTCCTGCAACCTACGATATTGCGATAGGCTCGAGTAGTGAAGAGATTGTCACTATGATGCTCAATGCTTTTAATAATATTTATAGCAAGATTAGTAGTGAAGTTGACGATTTGAATAAGCTTATCACTTTAGCATCTATCGTTGAAAGAGAAGCTAAACTTGATGAGGAGAGACCTATAATAGCTAAAGTTTTCTTAAATAGAATCGAGAAGAATATAAGACTTCAATCTTGCGCAACAATTCAATACGCGCTTGGCGAGAGAAAGCCAAAACTTTCAAATGAAGATTTAAAAGTTGACTCACCATTTAACACATATACACATGATGGCTTGCCACCTGCACCAATCTGCAATCCTGGCGAGGCATCCATCGTTGCGAGCCTTCATCCAGCTGATGTTGACTACTTATACTTCGTAGTTAAGCCGGGTTCAGATGGAGCTCATAACTTCTCATCTGATTACAATAAGTTCTTAGATGATAAAAAGGAATACAAGAGCAACAATGATTAGTCAATTTATAGATGAGGACGTTTTTAACTACGTAGAAGATTTTTCCTCTAAAAGAGAATCTTTTACTGAACTAGTCGAGTATGCTAAGTCAAATAGGGTTCCTATTGTCTCTCAAGACGTGGCAAGATTTTTAGAGTTAATACTGAAAACTATTAAGCCTAAAAACATTTTAGAGATAGGCTCGGCTATAGGATATTCATCTTTAATTATGGCAAAAGCTTCGGGAGCTAATATATTAACCATAGAAAAGGATGAAGAGACTTTTAAGATATTAGAAGAAAATCTTAAAAATTATGACTCGTCAAATAAAATAAAAGCTTTTAATGATGATGCGATAAGCGTTTTGAAAAGCATGGACAATAATGAGAAATATGATTTTGCTTTATCGACGCAAATAAATCACAGTATGAAGAGTACCTAAACTTAGTATATGATTTAACAAGTGATAATGCTCTCATAATTATAGATAACATTTTATTTAGAGGTTATGTAGCTAAAGATGAAGACAATAAACGATATAGAACCATAATAAAGAATTTAAAAATTTATTGAAGATACTAAAAGCGATAAGAGGTTTACAGCAAGTTTACTTACTGTTCACGATGGCTTATTGCTTTTAAGGAAGGAGTAAGATGAAAAAAGTTGAATTATTAGCACCAGCAGGAGATTTAGAAAATTTAAAACTGCTATACAATATGGAGCTGATGCTGTATATCTAGCTGGAGACAAGCTTGGATTAAGAACTGCTTCTAAGAATTTAAGTTTAGATGATATAAAAGAAGCAACAAAGCTCGCTCATAGTTTAGATAAAAAAGTATATTTAACATTAAATGTCATATCTCACAATAAAGATCTAGAAGGTGTTGATGAATATATACAAAGCATGGACGATGCGGGTGTAGATGCGTTTATTGTATCAGACCCTGGTATATTCCAAAAGGTTAAAACGCTAGCACCAAGCAAAGAAATTCATATAAGCACACAAGCTAATATTACAAATACTGCTACTGTTGAATTTTGGCACAGTCTTGGAGCAGATAGAGTTATACTTGCTAGAGAACTAAGTTTAAAAGAGATAAAAGAGATAAAAGATGAAGTAAAAGATAAAATTATGATTGAAGCCTTTGTGCACGGAGCTATGTGTATGAGCTACTCAGGTAGATGCCTTTTATCAAACTTTATGACAGGTAGAAATGCTAACATGGGCGATTGCGCTCATCCATGCAGATATAAATATTATCTAATGGAAGAGACTAGACCAGGTGAATATTATCCAATAACAGAGGATGAAAAAGGCACATATATAATGAACTCTAAGGATCTATGTATGATAAATTACATTCCTGAGTTAATTGAAGCGGGAGTTGATTCATTCAAAATTGAAGGTAGAGTTAAGTCTGAGTACTATGTTGCAACTGTTATTAATCAATATAGAAAAGCAATTGATGATTATTACGAAGATTTAGATAGGTACATCTACAATAGAGATAACAATGTTTATCTTGACGAAATAAAAAGTTAGTCACAGAGACTTTACTACTGCATTTTCTTTGGAGATGTTAAAATGCTTCTTTAACATATGACAACTCATCATATAAGATTATATGACTTTGTTGCTAAAGTAATTGATTACGACGAAGACAAAAAGCTTATGAAGCTTCAAGAGAAACAAATTCTCTATAGGAGACGAAGTAGAAATATTTGGACCTAAGTTTTATGATAAATTTACTATTGAGAAGATTTATGATGAAAACATGCAAGAGGTTGACAATATAAACACACCTATGAAGGAAGCTTATCTACCATATGATAAGAAAGTTCAATATAATTATATGATTAGAAGGAAGGCAAATGAATAAACTATCTTCTTTATATGATGATAAAGGAATTTTAGAAATTCAAACAACAAAAGCTGAAGAATTTATTAAAATATTATTGATTACGCCATTGATAATAGAGCTAGTGATATACACTTTGAACCGTATGATAAGTATATATTAATTAGGCTCAGGATTGATGGCGAACTTGTGTTTTTAAAAGATTAATAAAAATGCTTATCAAAATATTGTTAACATTATCAAGATTAAGGCTGAGTGCGATACTGCGATTAAATTCGCACCACAAGATGGAAGATTTAGTCATGGCGAAGTTGACCTTAGAGTATCCTTTATCGAAGCAATATATGGAGAGAAAATTTGTATTAGGATTCTAAACAATAAAGAGATGTTTACTGTTGATAACATTGGCTTGTCCGACAAAGCAAAAGAATTATTCGAAAAGATTGTTAAGTATAAGTATCAAATGACTATTATTACAGGACCAACAGGTTCAGGCAAGAACTCAACTATGTATACCATGCTTAATAATCTAGACAAAGAGCGCCTTAGTATAGTTAGCGTTGAAGATCCAGTAGAGTATAGGGTTAATGATATTGATCAAATTGAAATACATGATTATAAGGACATAACATTTGCAAACACACTTAGAGCCATACTAAGACAGGACCCAGATGTTATTGCCATAGGCGAGATAAGAGATGAAGATTCTGCACAAATTGCTGTTAGAGCTTCGTTAACTGGTCATAAGATTATTACTACCTTGCACAGTATGAGCCCAGTAACAAGTATCAACAGACTTTTAGAAATGGATGTAGAAGCGTCTTATCTATTTACTTCTCTAAATGCAATAATTAACCAAAGACTTGTTAAGCGCTTGAGGTCTTCTTATGATAAGCAAGACCTAATAGCTCAAGATGGTAATGATAAATACTTTGGCAGAATTGCAGTATTTGAAATACTACTTATTAATGATAAGATAAGAGACTTGTTACTAAAGAACAATACAAAACTAACAAGTGAAATTTACAATGAGATGAAGAAGCTATCTGATTATGTAAGCTTTGAAGACTCTATAAATTATTTGCTTGAAAATAATTTTATAGATGAAAAACATACATGGACTTTAAAGAAGGCGACATAAATGAAATATGAAATAATATTTGAAGATGCAGCAGCGAAAAGCGTGAGCGCAAAGAACATCTACGAAGCCTTTCTTAAGACTAAAGATTCTAATATTGATTTTATGAGTGTTAAGTATTTTAGACCTGCTAAGATTTATAGAATACTTAAAATTAACAGCGTAAGAAGAAAGGACATAGCAAACTTTTCAGAATTATCGCATTTAATTTGAAGATAAATAACAACCTGCCACAAATTCTTGAACAAATGTATCAAAGTTCTTCAGCGCTTAGCGATCCTTTGAAAGAATTATTATTTACTCATCAAAGATCTTATTGAGCATGGATTCACATTGTCGGATATACTATCAAAGCTAGACATACTTGATAATTTATCTTTATTAAGCTTAAGGATAGCCGAGAAGTCAGAACATATAAAAACAAGCAAAAACTCAAAAGACCTTTCAGAGCAAATATTAGAGATAAGCGAGAACCTTTACGAACAAGAAGAGTACAAGAGTACGATCAGCAATATCATGATTAAACCTAAGTTTTTAATGCTAGCCTTGATTGCGTTTATAATCATGATTATAGTCTTTTAGTTCCACAATTTTCATATTTATTTGACAATGATACTAATCTAATGCCAGATAGTTTAAAACTTTTGCTTATAGTAAGCAATTCTATAAAGTATAACTATATTTATTATATTCTTGGAATAATTATTATTGTAATTTTGAGCATTATACTTAATCAAAATGATAAATTTTATATTTTAAGCAAAATATTTGCTTGAATCAAAAACGGTTTATATAAGTCTAGAATAAATTACAGAATTTTATATTATATGCTAAGCATGCTTAAGTCTGGTAGTAAAGTTAATGAAATTTTCGATTTCTTCTCTAAAAACTTCGATTTAATTTACCTAAGGACGGAATTTGAAAGGATGACTAAGAGTTTAAACGAGGGAGAAACATTTCAAAACGTTGTTAATTCAAGTCATATTTTCTTAGAAGATGTAAAGACCATATTGATAACTGGATATGAGTCAGAGCATCTCGTTGAAATTATAGAGAATGTTTTGTCACTATATAAACGAGACTTAAAGAGAAGACTTGATAAGTTTGTAAACTCTATAGAGCCGCTTATGACTATAATTATGGGCTTAGTAATCATGCTAATCTTACTTATGGTATTTAAACCAATGTATGACTCGATGACAAGCATTATTTCTTAGAAGGAGGAAAGATTATGAATAAGAAGTGTAAAAGCAAAAAAGGATTTACTTTTGTAGAAATCATTATATCTATAGCTATAGTAGCAATACTTATTGCTGTTGCTATACCAGCTTATAAAGCTATAAAGATGAGTGCGGAAAGAACTGCTCATAATGCAAATGTTGACCAAATAAGTTCAGTTGCACTACTATATTTCAATGAGTTTCCAGACAAACATGATGTGACTTCTGAGACATTGTTTAAAGAGGGCTACTTAAAGAATGACGTTAAAGTCCCTTCATCCATAGCTCAAAATAGATCTACTATATATACCGTTAAAATTGACGCCAATGGTGTAATTACTGTTAGCCCAGATAAGATTACTACAGGAACTAAAACAAGCCCAGCTAATACTGGCGGTGGCACTTTCAAATAATAAAGAAATGAAATGCTAGTAGCTTTATATAATCTTATCTCTAGTTCTTTTATATATCATACAAGGATGTAAAAGAAGCCCAGTATAATAGTTTTATTTTATTTTTAATATTTATTGTATCACTAATAGCTATATTTAATCATGTGCCATACATAAAGATATTGGCAATATATAGCTTTAATCTTTTCGCATATTTTAAAATAAATACATTTCTCAGATTGGTGATGGAGATGTGGATTTATATTTTTACTTTTATGATATTTCCTTTTGAGGAATATTTATTTCTTATTATCATTTCAACGTTACTAGCAATACTATTTAAACTAATTAATAATTTTATAAAGAAGAGTAAGGACAAGTCAGTTAGACTAGTGCCGTATGTAAGCTTTGCTTTTTGCTTTAAAGCTTTTGACTTATTTAAGGAGCATATATAGTGAAAATCTTATTTATATTGACTCATCATATATTTTTGAACAATAAAACAAGTAGAGTAGCAGAAAATTGTTTTATGACGATAGTGATAAAGAGGCTAGCACAAAGTATTTATTCAAAAGTTTAAAGATAATAAATATTTAAATAAAGACAGCTTTATTGCTAAATTAGATGACTATGATGAGTGTTTTGAGAAATATTTATCTACATTAAAGAAGATAGATATACTCAGCTTAAATTTAAAAGAACACGATATTGAAAAGATTATTACTGACAAGGCGATATATAAGTTTGATAAGCTAAATATGTCTTTTGAGAAGAAGCTTTGACATTAATTTGTATAGTTTAGATAAAGAGCAGCTATATAACTACATAGTCAATCAAGCGAATAATACAGACGGCAAGGTTTTAGTTTTGCTTAAGATAAAAGAGCTTGAAGAGATAAGTAACGCAATTTATTTTAAAGATCTATTTGATATATTAAATAAAAATATAAAAGACTTTTAATTATTCAAAGTTTATAGATATAGCTTTAGATATAATTATTGTTCTCTTGTTAGCTATACTTCTTTTGAGGGTGATAAGATGAGAAGCTATATAAATAAAGGACTCATAATATTAGTATTAATTTTTGCTAATATATTATTACCTATGAAAAAAGAATTACCTAAGTATGAGAATACAAAAATTAAAGAAAAATTTAACTTTGCTGGCGGCAAAGATGAAGAAAAACTAAAAAAAGCAAAGAAGATTAGTATTGCTAAGGCAGATATTAACGGTGAAGAAAGAAATAAGAATGAGATTATAAATAATATTTTAATTAATAACATAGATATTGCTAATCTAGATAACTCGCAAGGCAATACGTATGATCTTATTAATAATATAGACGAGATAAATAATGAAGATTTTGAAGATGAAGAAGCAGATTTAGATGCGATAGTACTTGATAACGATGACAATTCATTACTAGATACATGGCAAATAAATGATGCGAGTGTTTTTCATGAAAGCAAAGACAGCCTTGTATTATATAAAAAAAGTGGTGATATTACACTTAGAGCTAAAAATGATATAAGTGTTTGTAAGAATATAATTAATGTAAACTTTGAAGGATGTACAAATGCAAATTTAGTGATAAAGACGCAAGGCATTGAAAAAAGGATAGCTTTAAGCAGAATATCAAATTTAAAATATTTCTACTTAGGTGATGACTATAAACATTCTAAGGTAGTAGCAATTGAATTTATTAACGATAATGAAAATGATTTTTATTTATCTATAGGTGAGATAAGGTATGAGTAAAAAAGCATTCACATATATTGAAACAGTTATTTCTATAAGCATAGCAGCTATAATCATATCTATGTTTATACTTGCTTATGCACACTTTACTAATTTTAGTGAAAGAGAAGAAGTTAAAAATGTGGTGCAAATAGTTAAGAAGGCAAGGGTTAGTGCAATTATGCAATCAATAACTGTCGAACTTAGTGTAAAAGATGACGAGATAGTTGTTTCTAACCTTAATAATGCAAAAATTGTGTATAAATTAAAGCAGCTAAAGTTTTTAAATAATGAAACTTACTCTTTTACATCTGAAGGTGGAACAAAAAGCGCTAGCGGCAATTTTAATTTTCATCTTAAGTCTAATAAAAATAACAAAGAATATAATGTAATAATAGCTGCAGTTGGAGGACAGGTTAGGTATGAAGAAGTATAAAAAAGCACTTACAATGATGGATGTTGTAATTTCTTTTGCTATATTTTCAATCTTTGTACTTTTTCTGTCTGTTTTTTTGAAAAATTTTATGGCGTTAGAAAGAGATACGAAGAAGATAAGAAAGTTTGACAATTTTGCAAGCAATGCAATGGAAATAATAAGGTCAGATGAGAGTGAAGATGTTTACAAAATGACAGATAAGATTAAAGAAAACTTAGGCGATGATATTAAATTTAATCTTGTGAAAGAGTCATACACAGCTGACTTATACACATTTAAACTTTCAATACAAGATAACGAGGGTAAGATATATGAAGAATTTCAGATCATCAAATAAAAAGCAGAGACCTTACTTGAGCTTATTGTCGCATTGTTTCTCTTATCGCTTGTTTTGTTTGGAGCAAGCTCTGTGCTTAAGAATTTTACCAGCTTTACAAAAGATATGAAGAGAACTTAGAGGATGAAGATGATATCAATCTATTCTTTTCATTTATAGAAAATGATTTTGACCTTTACAATACCGTTAGTGTTAATAAAATTCTATATTTTGAAAAGAGAAGCAGAAGTAAATTTAAAACTTGTGAGTATATAATTGATAATGACAAGATCAAAAGAGAAGCAGGTGGAGAGCTGACAGGTAAAACATATTTTTAAAGGGAGTTAAAGATCTATCGTTCACATATAACCCTGATGATAATATTATTATAAAATCTAAAATTTAAAGATAAAGAATATAAGAAGATATTAAGCACAAGATATGTAGAGGTGATAGAATGAAAAAGCTAGTGCAAGCTTAGTTGTTTTATCAGTAATATTTTAATAACAGCTCTATTAATATATCTATTTGAATATGTAAGCATAGAAAGAATGATGTATCTTAACAGATCTAGAATGAAACAGTTTTATTACAACTGTGAATCTGTAGAAAATGTCATTGTTAAAGATATAGAAGGTACATATCAGAACGGTGGCGAGATATATGATTTAAAATCAAAAGATTATAGTCTGTATGAAAATCAAAAGTTGTTTTAGCAACATACGACGTTGCCAATAAAAGTGCTTTTAAAATTTTTGCTCAGAAAATTATCAAACAATAAGGAAAAGATTAAAGAGACATACTATACTCTTATGAACAAAATCTTCTTTATAGAGCATTTAAGAGATTATGAGAAAGAAAATTTTATAACAATATCTTGGAGAATAATGTTCAAGAGTTTAAAGCAGAAGAGATTAATAATTATTTTCAGATATAGAACATGAAGAAGATAGAACTTTCAATTTTAGCAAGGCCATAGTTAAGATAAGTCAAGATGAGCTTAATAATGACATTAACGCAAATATAGATGGAAGTGGCATACTAATCATAGATGGCAATATAAATGTTAGGGGTTCAATTCACTTCAATGGTCTTATTATCATCAATGGAACTTTAAGTGTAGAAGAAAACAAGGATATATTTGGCTATGTTTTAGATATAAAAGGAAAGTCCAATATAAGTTATCTTAAATCTTTAAAACTGTATATACTGAGTGCAAAGAATATAAAGGAATAATAAAGATAAGTAAGTCGAGCTAGAATGCCTCGACTTTTCTTTGCAAAAATTTCAATATTGTAAAAATACTTGTTAAATTATACAATTACTGATATAATAGTTGTAGATATTTGAATTTAGGAGGAAATATATGTTATCGGCAAGTGATTTTAGAAATGGCGCTACATTTGAATGGGATGGAGACGTTTATCAAGTCTTAGACTTTCAACATGTAAAGCCAGGTAAAGGAGCTGCTTTTGTAAGAGCAACTATCAGAAGCGTACTTAGTGGGGCTACAAAGGAATTAACTTTCAACCCAACAGAAAAGTTCAATGATGCACAATTGGAAACAAAAGAAATGCAATATCTATACAACGATGATGAACTTTATTATTTCATGGACAATGAGACATATGAGCAACTTCCATTAAACAAAGACGAAGTTAAAGAAGCAATTCAATTCTTGAGAGAAAATGATACAGCTGTAATTAGATTCTACAAGGGCAAAGCATTTTCAGTTCAAGCACCAAACTTTGTTGAACTAGAAGTTACTCAAACTGAACCTGGTGTTAAAGGAAACACAACTACTGGAGCTACTAAACCAGCAACTGTAGAAACAGGATTTACATTAAATGTACCACTATTTGTAAATATTGGAGATAGAATTAAGATAGACACAAGAAGTGGAGAATATTTATCTAGAGTTTAAGGAGGTAGAAAAATGTACGAACTATCAAAGAAAGTTTCTTATTTAAAGGGACTTGCAGAAGGCTTAGGCTTGAAGGACGAAAGTAAGGAAGAAAAGATTTTAACTGAAATCATCAATATTCTTGATGAAATGGCTGACACTGTTTGCGATAACGCAGCAGGACTTGAAGACCTAGAAGACTATATATTTGAAGTTGACGAAGATCTTTCATATTTAGAAGATGACTTCTATGGTGAAGACTACGACGACGATGATTACGATTTCGATTATGATGACGATGATTATGACTATGATGACGACGATGATTATTTCGAATACCCAGAAGATGATGAGGAGGAAGACTCTAAGTAGAGTAAGCTATGGAAAATAATAATATTGGAAATATTACTATATCTGATGATGTTATAGCAACTATAGCTAGCAAGGCTACTTGTGAAGTTGAACACGTTTGCTCTTTATCATCCGGTATAGGATCTAACATTACTGAATTATTAGGAGTAAAGAATTTTAATAAACCAATTAAAATTGAAAGCAGTGAAGAAGGCTGTATTATAGACATATATGTTGACATTGAATATGGCGCAAAGATTGACAAGGTTGGATATGAAATTCAATCTAGCGTTAAATCGGCTGTAGAAGAGATGACTGACATACATGTATTGCAAGTTAACGTTTATGTAAAAGGCGTTAAAGAAGCAGCCAAAACTACTAAGTAATAAGATTAAACTCCAGTAATTTTTACTGGAGTTTTTTAGTGAGGGATAATATGTCATACGACAAGACAAGATTAAACTTAATGAACTTAATATATCAGCTTGATCTAAATAAATATACAAGTGTAGATGACTTAGATGCATACTTCGAAACACTTGAAATAAGTGATGAGAACAAAATTAAATTAGCCAATAGAGCTAAGCTATATGTTGAGAACTTGCCTAAGATTGATTTAGAGCTCAAAGATGTTCTAAAAGATGCAAAACTTGAAAGGCTTTCATACATCGATAGAGCTTTGCTAAGATTAGCAATTTTTGAGATAAAATTTGAAAGTGATATCGCTTATCAGATTGTTATAAACGACATCGTAGAAATTGCAAAAAATTATTCTGATGACAACTCTTACAAGTTTATAAATGCGATTTTAGGTGATTATGTAAGGAACTACTACCATGAATAAATTCACGGTATCGGGACTTAATGACTATATAAAAGATGTTTTGAGCCAAGACTTTCTTTTGCAAGAGATTTATGTAGAAGGAGAAGTAGCTGATTACAAGAAAAACAACTCAGGGCATCTATACTTTTTGATTAAAGATGAAAGCTCCAAGATTAAGTGTGCCTTCTATTGTTATAAGAACGAAGAAGAGATTACACTTGAGAATGGTATGAAAGTTTTTATAAAAGGTAAAATCTCTACTTATGATCAAAACAGTACTTATCAGATCAATGTTGACTATGTGGAAGAACTTGGCATAGGCAAGCTTAAGAGAGAGTTTAGAAAAACACTTGAAAAGCTTGAAAAAGAAGGACTATTTGATGAGGAACATAAAAAAGAAATACCAAAGTACCCAAGAAGACTTGGACTAATTGCATCATCAACGAGCGCTGGCTTTAGAGATATAGTAAAGGTGCTCAGACGTAGAACCAATATGATTGACATAATTCTATATGATTCCTTCGTTCAAGGGGACATGGCAGTTAACAATATCAATAGTGGACTGGACTACTTTAATCAAAAGAATGATGTAGATCTCATACTTATCGCAAGAGGCGGCGGTAGCTACGAAGAGCTAGCCGTTTTTAACGACGAGAGCATGGCTAGGAAAATATTCGCATCAAAGATACCTGTAATGACAGCCGTTGGTCACCAGATCGATAGCTTTATAGCAGACCTCGTAGCAGATAAGAGATGCGCAACACCATCAGAAGCGGCTGAGATCATATCCAAGTACTACTATGAACTACCAGATATACTTGATCAAAACATAATTCAGATAAGCTTTTAATGAATCACTATATTTCAAGCGAAGAAGCTAATTTAAAGAATAAACGAGATTTGATAAACAGCTTAAATACTAAAACTCTAATTGATAATTTTATTCAAAGACAAACAATCTGATGATACTTATTAAAAAGAGATGGATAAGTACATCTACTCTAAAGAGAAAAGTCGATATGCTCGCTTCAAGGCTTATATATTCATCAGTTAGTAAAAGGATAGACGAATCGACTAATACTATCGAAAAGAGAATAACAAGCATAAATCAAGCTATGAATAATAAATTAAGTGCAATGACTGAGGATCTACAAAAGTTCAAGCTAAGACTTACTATAAATGATATTTATAAGACTTTAAGAAGAGGCTATTTTTATTAAGCGATTTAGATAATAAAACAATTAAAGACGCTAATAATATTAAAGAAGGTATGGATATATTCATTAAGTCATACAATAGTAGCATTAAAGCTCATGTGTTGGAGGTAAATAATGACATTAAATTATGAAAAACATTAGATAACTTAGATGACATTCTTGAAAATTACAAAGTCAAGAACTAAGTTTAGATGAGAGCATAGATGAATTTGAAAAAGCAGTAAAACTTTACAAAGAACTGAATAAAAAATTAAGTGAAGCTAAGATGAAGATTAAAAAAATTGAGATAGACGATTTAAATCTATCTAAAGAGATCGATTACGAAGTAGAAGACAATGATTTTGAGACTATAGACTCATTCAAAGACTTTGACGAAGCACACGATGACGATTTGGACTACGACGATGATGAATATTAATACATTTAAGGAAAGCTTTGACAAAAGGCTACCTATGGAGCTTAAGCCCTATCTTAACGATGACGTCATCTCAGAGGCCATAGAATACGCTTCATACGATGCAGGTAAGAGGCTTAGACCCTTTATTCTATATAGCCTTGGAAGAGAGCTAGAGCTCGATAAGAAGCTAATAAATGCCTTTGCGGTCGCACTTGAGCTAATTCATAATTACTCCTTAGTTCATGATGATTTGCCAGCTATGGATAATGATGAGTATAGACGCGGTAAATTTACAGTTCACAAAAAATATGGCGAAGCAAACGCAATTTTGTGTGGCGATGCACTTTTAAATTTGTCTATGGAATATCTAGCTCATAAGCTTAAAGATAGTAATAATACAAACATATTAAAAGCAATGAGTTACATGTATAGATCATCAGGTGTTAAAGGCATGATACTTGGTCAGTCAGAAGACATTCGCATGGAGAGTGACGAGTCAGGCGAGTATACTTATGATGAATATAGGACTATGATACTAAATAAGACAGGAAGACTATTTAATATAGCTTTTCTAGTCCCATGTATTTTAGCTGATAAAGATGAAGATACAATGAAAACGTTCTAATCTTCTCAAGACTATTTGCAATGAGCTTTCAAATAAAAGATGACCTTGACGACTTGAAAGAAAATAAGGAGATAGATGGCAACAATATACTTAAATTTCATTCACTTGAAGAGTCAAAAGAGATACTTGAAGAAAATCTTAAGAAGATGAAGGTGCTTCAAGAAAGACTGAAGTATAAAACAACAAATTATTGTTTGGAACTAATTAAATAATTCTTAAAAATTCTATAAAATACTTGAAATTATTAATTTTATATGATATAATCTAGTGGTTAATGTGATAAGAGAGGTGAAAAATGAAAAAGGAATACATCCAGAATTTAAAGAAGTAACTGTTACATGCGCATGTGGTAACACATTCGTTACAGGTTCAACAAGAGACGAGTTAAAAGTAGAAGTTTGCTCTGAATGTCACCCATTCTTTACAGGTAAACAAAAGTTTACTGAACGTGGTGGCCGCGTAGAGAAATTCAAGAAGAGATACAAAAAGACGAAAATTAGCAGACTTTTCTGCTAATTTTCATTATATAGGTGAAAAATGAAAAGAATTTTAAAACAAGTATAGGTGGACAAGCTTTAATCGAAGGTATACTAATGAAGGGGCCAGAAAAGACTTCTATAGCCGTTAGAAAACCTGATGGCGAGATAGAGGTAAGTGTAAAAGATGAATCAGCTAAGAACAACAAGCTCATCTTTAAATTGCCATTCATAAGAGGTATATCAAAGCTAGTGGACTCAATGTCTGAAGGCACTAAAGCTCTCTATTATTCTGCTTCCTTCTATGATGACGAAGAGGATAAAAAGGAAACTAATAAATTTAAGGATACTTTGTTTAATATTTTTACTTTTGTTTTTTCTTTTTTTATAGCTATAACAATGTTTGTTGTCATTCCAACATTCATAGCTAACTTCTTAAAGGATAAAATCAATAATATATTTTTACTAAACTTTGTAGAAGGCTTGATAAGGATATCTATATTTTTAGTATATATAACTCTAATATCAAATCAAAAAGATTTAAAGAGAGTATTCATGTACCACGGAGCTGAGCACAAGACAATCTTTGCTTATGAGAACGGTCTTGATCTTACAGTTGAAAACGTACAAAAGATGAGTAAGTATCATCCAAGATGTGGAACAAGCTTCTTATTCATGGTTATGCTTATATCAATTATTGTGCTTTCATTCTTTGGCTGGCCATCTCCACTTATGAGAATAATCTCAAGAATTGTCGCACTGCCTATCATAGCTGCAATATCATACGAAATCAACAGATTCATAGGCAAGTACGATAACGTTGGAGTTTGCAAGATGGCTTCCAAACCTGGACTATGGCTACAAAAGATAGCTACAGTTAAGGAACCGGACGATGATATGGTTGAAGTAGCAATCGCTGCAGTCAAAGAAGTAATACCTAGTGAAGAGGGTTTAGACGCTTGGTAGTTAAGAATTTAATTATTAAGGCTTTGTTAGATATAGAAGAGTCAGGAAAGAAAATTCCCAACCCTATGGGCGAGATATACATGCTTTTAGAGCATCTTACTCAGAAGGATAAGCTATTTTTAACTTTGAACAAAGACTTTGAAGTAAACGAAGAAGAGTTTTTTAAACTGCTAAATAAGAGGTTGAATGACACTCCCATGGCTTACATCATAGGCAAGAAGTATTTTAGAAACATTGTTCTAAAAACTGATGAAAGGGCACTAATACCAAGATTTTGCACTGAAGAATTAATAGATATTGTTAATAAATACATCAAAGCTGGTGACAAAATCTTAGATATGTGCACTGGAACTGGAGCCATTGCTCTTGCTATTAAAAATGAGAATCCATCAGTAGAATTAAGCTTATCTGATATTTCAAAAGATGCCTTAGACTTATCAAGGGAAAATGCTTTACTGAACAATTTATCTGTAAATTTTATTTTATCGGATTTATTTGATAATATTACTGACACTTATGATATACTTATAGCGAACCCACCGTACATTTCTAAGGAAGAATATATTAATCTGGAAGCGGATTTATTTAAAGAGCCAAAACTTGCCTTAGTAGGCGGTGATTTGGGATATGAATACTATGAAAAAATCATTAAACAGGCTAGAGAGAAGATTAAACGAATGGTATTTTTCGAGATTGGATACGATCAAGGAAATATTGTAAAAGATATATTAGAAAAGAATAATTATAAAAATATTAAAATCTACAAGGATCTTGAAGGCTTTGATAGATTTATTTCTGCCTGCATTTAGGAGATGAGAAAATGTTAGAAAAATTAAATTTTATTGAAGACAAGTACAAAGAACTTGGCGAAAAAGTTATGGACCCAGATCTTTTAAAAGATATGAAAGAGTATCAAAAGACAATGAAGGAGTATGCTGACTTAAAGCCAATAGTTGATAGATATAAAGAATATCAAACTTATCTAAAAGAACTTAAGGATACTGAAGAAATGCTTAATGAAAATCTTGATGATGAAATGAGAGAACTTGCTAAAGAAGATTTAAAGAATTTGCAAGAAAACATCGAGAAAGCTGAAGAAGACCTTAAGATTATGCTTATACCAAAGGACCCTAATGATGAAAGAAACGTTATCATGGAAATCAGAGGCGGTATAGGCGGGGAAGAAGCTGCACTATTTGCAGGCGACTTATTTAGAATGTACTCTATGTATGCTGATAAGAGAGGCTACAGAACAGAAATTATGAGTACTAACGAAACTGGTATTGGTGGCTACAAAGAAGTTATATTTATGATAACAGGAAAAGGCGCTTACTCAAGATTAAAACATGAGTCTGGGGTACACAGAGTACAAAGAGTACCAGAGACTGAGGCATCAGGAAGAATTCATACTTCAGCTGCGACAGTTGCAGTTATGCCTGAAGCTGATGACGTAGAAATCGAAATTAATGAAAACGATCTTAAGATAGATGTTTATAGAGCGAGCGGCCACGGTGGACAATGCGTTAATACAACTGACTCAGCTGTTAGAATTACACACGTACCTTCAGGACTTGTAGTTACATGCCAAGACGAAAAATCACAATTAAAGAACAAAGAAAAAGCAATGAAGGTTCTTAAATCAAGACTGTATGACAAGATGCTACAAGAACAAAACGATGAACTAGCTAAGCTTAAGAAGGGCCAAGTAGGTTCAGGAGACAGGTCTGAAAGAATTAGGACATATAACTTCCCACAAGGAAGGGTAACTGATCATAGAATCAATTTAACTTTATATAGATTGGAAGACTTTTTGAACGGGGATTTAGATGAGATGATAGACGCTCTACTAACTCACGAACAAGCAGAAAAATTAAAAGAATTGGAGGCATAAGATGAAAGCATCTCTTAGTATTAAGAAATCGATTTTAGCTTTACAACACTTGATTGCTATGTTTGGAGCCACAGTTTTAGTTCCAATACTTACAGGACTTGATCCATCAGTAGCACTTTTCAGTGCAGGCTGCGGTACACTTATATTTCACTATTGCACAAAGAAAAAAGTGCCAGTATTTTTAGGATCATCCTTTGCATTTATACCAGTTATAGTGCAAGTAGCAACAAAGTATGGCGACCTAAGATACGCTCAAGGAGGTATGTTGGTTGCTGGTTTAGTCTATGTATTATTTTCATTCTTCATCAGAGGCATAGGTATAGAAAAAATACAAAAGATACTACCACCTCAAGTAATTGGTCCTATGATTATAGTTATAGGCTTCAATCTATTGCCAACAGCATTTAATATGGCAAAGACATCATATATTGTAGCTGGACTTACTCTAGCTCTTGCTGTAGCTTGGCCATTTCTAGTAAAAGGTTTCTTAAAGCAAATATCAATACTCGTTGCAGTTATATTTGGCTATGTACTATCAGTTGCTTTTAAACTAGTTGACTTCACAGCGATAAATAACGCTCAATATTTTGCAGTGCCAAACTTTACTTTGCCGCTATTTGACATTGAAGCGATAATAATTATAGTTCCTATAATATTCGCAGTATTTATGGAACACCTAGGAGACATAACTACTAACGGAGCAGTAGTTGGTCAAAACTTCATTGAAGATCCTGGTCTAAATAGAACATTATTAGGAGACGGATTGGCTACAGTATTTGCTTCACTAATAGGCGGTCCTGCCAATACAACTTATGGCGAAAACACAGGCGTTTTAGCAATTACTAAGAATTACGATCCATCAATACTAAGACTTGCAGCTGTATTTGCAATTATCCTAGGCTTTGTAGGTAAGCTTGGCGGATTCTTAAGAACTATACCTCAAGCAGTTATGGGTGGTATATCCATAATGTTATTCTCAATGATAGGCTTTATCGGAATTAGAAATATTAGAGATAATCATGTTAAATTTAATATTAAAAATATAATAGTTATGGGATCAATTTTATTTATAGGTTTCTCAGGCGGTTTATTTAAAGAGCTATTTGGGTTTTCTATAGAACTTCCAATAACTTCCAATATTAGCCTTAACGGTCTTAGTTTAGCTGCTATCGTTGGTATTTTATTAAACGCAATGCTAAATGGAGTAAAGAGGGATGCTTGATATTGATCTTCTTGTAGAAGAGGTAAAAAAGTCAAAGCATATGGTTTTCTTCGGAGGTGCAGGCGTATCGACTGAAAGCGGTATACCTGACTTTAGAGGAGCAGGGGGCATTTATACCGACAGGCTTTATGAAGGATACGAACCAGAAGTTGTTTTGAGTAATAAATTTTATCATGCTCATCCAGACATATTCTTCGACTTTTGTAGAGATAAAGTCATATATGAGAATGTTAAACCTAATGAAGGCCACAAGGCACTCGCAAGACTAGAAGAAATGGGTATACTTAAGGCTGTTATTACTCAAAATATTGATAATTTGCATCAAGATGCAGGAAGCAAAAGAGTTATAGAGCTACATGGTAATATCAACAGATCCTACTGCACTAAGTGTCATAAAGAGTTTGATGCAATGTATATCAAGCACTCTAAGGGCACATGCACTTGTGATGAGTGCGGTGCAATAATTAAACCAGATGTTGTATTATATGGCGAAGCCTTAGACCAAGATGTCATGCTTGATGCTATAAGTGAAGTGTCGAAGGCAGATTTATTGCTAGTTGCTGGAACATCTTTAAAAGTATATCCAGCAGCTGGACTAATTAGATACTTTAACTCAGAAAATCTTATTATTATAAATAAAGATAAAACATCTTATGATAGATATGCTAAGCTTGTCTTTAATGATGGCTTTGGCAAGATATTAAAAGAAGTGGTGGATAGAATTGACATATGACGCTATAGTTATAGGAGCAGGTGCAGCAGCACTATTTTTCGGAGCTCTTAATAAGGATAAATTAAATATACTTATGCTCGAGAGAAACGATAGAGTTGGCAAAAAGCTTCTAACAACTGGCAATGGCAGATGCAATTACACTAACACTAAGCTTGATGAGAACCCATATAATGATGCAGATTTTACATCATATATAATAAATAAATATGGATATAAATCTATAGAGTATAAGTTCAAATCTATGGGCATATATCCATATATTGAAGAAGATAGAGTATATCCAATGTCATTACAAGCCTCAAGCGTGCTTGATGTGCTTAGATATGAAAACGAAAGAAACAATGTTACTATAAAAACAGATGTCTTTGTAAAAAGCTTTAATAAAGATGGGGACTTATTTGTACTTAAAGATCAAAACTCAAATATTTATAAGGCTAAGAGCTTAGTTGTGGCGTGTGGCGGTTCTGCTATGCCTAAATTTGGCTCAGATGGAAATCTTTTTAATCAGATAAAAAAGCTTGGTATGAAAATTAATGAAACAAAGCCAGCCTTAGTTCCATATGAGTGCGATTACAAGTATCTAAAACATCTTGATGGACTTAGATTAAAAGCTAAATTAAGTTTAATAAAAGATAACAAAATAATTACTTATAATATTGATGATGTTTTATTCACAAGCTACGGTCTATCAGGGCCAACAGTATTTCAATTGTCAAGATATATAAAGGGTAAGGAAAGTGATTATAAGTTCAGCATAGATATTTTTTATACTTTAAGTGAATCTGAACTATATACATTACTAAGTGATAGAAGAAGAGAAATCGGATATAAAAAACTTGATGATTTCTTTATAGGATTTTTACACAAAAGACTTATAGTACCTATTATTGACAAGCTAAATATAAGTAAAGACATTCTAGCTAGAGACCTAAGCGATGCACAATTACATACATTAGTAAAGATACTAAAAGAATTTGAGCTAAAAATTATAAAGAATAAAGGCTATGGCATTGGTCAGATAAGCCTTGGTGGAGTAAATACCAAAGAGATAAATACTAAGACTATGGAGTCAAAGAAACTTAAAGGTTTATACTTCATCGGGGAAGTCATTGACATAGACGGCCCGTGTGGAGGCTACAATCTAAGCTTTGCATGGATGTCAGCTATGGCTGCGTATGATGATATAGTTTTGAGGTGGAAAGCTTGATAAATTATCAAAAGAAATTTTATGAATATAAAGAACAAGGTAAAAAGATAAATATTTCATTGCTAGGAGCAGGCTTTATGGGCAAGGCACTAGTTAGTCAATATATACAAAGCGAGGTTTTAAATCCCTTGCTAATATCTTCAAGACACATTGAAGATGCAATTGAGGCTTATTTAGCAGCAGGTATTGATAAAGAAAAGATTGTTAAAATTACAAGTGCTGATGAAATAAAAGATTTAAATAAGTATTATATATGCGAAGACAAGGAGCTCTTATATAAATCTGAGCACATTGATTATGTGATAGATGCAACAGGCGAGCCTATAGTAGGCACTGAGATTAGCTATAACGCACTAATGAATGGTAAAAACGTAATTACATTTAACCTAGAGAGCGATGTCTGTGTAGGCACTATACTATCAAAGATTGCTAAAGAAAAAGGACTTATATATACAGGCATAGACGGCGACGAGCCAGGAACAGTTCTTGAGCTTTACAATGAAGCAAAGATTATGGGCTTTGATGTACTTGCTATAGGCAAGGGAAAGAACAATGAAGTAGACTTAGAGGCCAATCCAGATACTGTTAGCGAATCCGCAAAAGAGAAAGGCATAAAGAAAGAGATGCTTGCAAGCTTTGTTGACGGCACTAAGACTATGGTTGAGATGGCGACTATGAGCAATGCTACTGGCTTTAGAGTAGATATTGACGGAGGGCACGGTGTTAAGTCAGACATTAAGTCGCTTGATAAGAAACTTTGCCTTAAGTCAGAAGGCGGTATACTTAATTCATACGGTATAGTTGACTATGTTAACGGTATAGCACCCGGCGTTTTTGTTATAGTGAAAAGTGATTTAAAAAAGATTGATCACTTGATGCGCTTCTTAAAGATGGGTGATGGACCAAACTATGTATTATATAGGCCATATCATCTAACTAGTATAGAAACTATAAACACAGTATTAAAAGCACACTTTGATAAGCTTGAAGCTATTAAACCAATATCTGAATTACCTTACTCAGATGTTGTAGTGGTAGCTAAGAAGGATATGAAGAAGGGCGATAAACTAGATTATATAGGAGGATATACTTTCTACGGTAAGTGCATAGACTTTGAAAAATCTAGAGATAAGAACCTGGTACCTATTTCAATTATCAATGAAGGTGCTACTCTTAGTAGAGATATTAAAAAAGGCGAATGTATTGATTATAATAGCGTTGAACTGGATAGCGAGACGCTTGTATATAAACTTAGAAAAGAAATAGAAGCGAAATACGATGCTTCAAGGAGGTAATTATGGACTTAAAAGCTTTATCAAATGATCGAGTTGCTGATAGAGAACACGCAATATCAGAATATTGGAACAGCATCGATTTATTAAAGTTAACAAATGATAAAAGAGATAAGGACAATAGATATGTGTTCTTTGAAGGACCACCAACTGCTAACGGTAAACCTGGTATTCACCATGTTAGTGGTAGAACTTTAAAGGACTCTGTCTGCAGATATAAGGTTATGCAAGGTTACTATGTAAACAGAAAAGCTGGTTGGGATACTCATGGACTTCCTGTTGAGATAGAAGCTGAAAAACAATTAGGCCTTCATAATAAACAAGACATTGAAAAGTATGGCGTTAAAGAGTTTAACGAAAAATGTAAAGAGTCAGTATTTAAGTATGAATCACTTTGGAGAAAGATGACTGAAAAGATGGCTTATCTAATCGATCTTGATCATCCATACATAACTCTTGACAATGACTACATTGAATCAGTATGGCATATATTAGACAAGATGTTTAAGGATGGACTAATATACGAAGGTCACAAGATTATGCCTTACTGCCCAAGATGTGGTACTGGTCTTGCATCTCATGAAGTTGCTCAAGGTTATGAAATGATTAAAACAGAATCAGTTTATGCAAAATTCAAGAAAAAAGGCACAGACAATGAATACTACCTTGCTTGGACAACTACACCATGGACACTTCCTTCAAACGTAAGCTTAACAGTTAATAAAGATGCTGATTATATTAAGATAAAACACAAAGCGACTGGAGAAATTTTATATTTAGCAAAGGCTCTATTCAAAAAAGCTCTTGAAAAAGATGCTGAAAATTATGAGATCATCGCTGAGATGAAGGGTTCAGACCTAGTTGGTGAGGAGTATGAACAACTACTTCCATATCTACATTGCGACAAAAAAGCTTTCTTCATAACAGAAGCTGACTATGTTACTATGGAAGATGGTACTGGTATTGTACACACAGCACCTGCCTTCGGTGAAGATGACTATAATACATCAAGAAGATATGATTTACCTGTTCTTAATCCAGTTGATGAAGAAGGTAAGTACACAGATACACCATGGAAGGGCATGTGGGTAATGGATGCTGACCCATTAATCATAGAAGAACTTAAGAAGGAACACAAGTTATATAGAAAACAAAAGATAGAACACAACTATCCACATTGCTGGAGGTGTCATACACCACTTCTTTATTATGCAAAGCCATCTTGGTATATAGAAGTTACTAAGTTTAAGGATAAAATCGTTGCTAATAACAATACTGTTAACTGGTTCCCTGACTATGTTGGTGAAAAGAGATTTGGTAACTGGTTAGACAATTTAAAAGACTGGGCACTATCAAGATCTAGATATTGGGGAACACCACTTCCTATATGGAGATGCGAAGAGTGCGGTCACATGGAGAGCATTGGTTCTAGAAAAGAACTAAAGGAAAAGGCTATTGAAAATATTGATGAAAACATTGAACTACACAGACCATTTGTTGATGATGTTCACCTAGAATGTCCTCATTGCCACGGCAAGATGACAAGAGAAAAGGATGTAATTGACGTTTGGTTCGACTCAGGCGCAATGCCATTTAGCCAATGGCACTATCCATTTGAACACACAGAAGACTTTGATCACAAGTTCCCAGCAGATTTTATCTGCGAAGGTATAGACCAAACTAGAGGTTGGTTCTACAGCTTACTTGCTATATCAACATATATGATGAATAAGTCTCCATATAAGAACGTTCTTGTTAATAACCTAGTTCTTGATAAGTATGGCAAGAAGATGAGTAAGAGTAGAGGCAATACTATAGATCCGTTTGAACTATTCGAAGAATATGGTGCGGATGCTGTTAGATGGTACTTATTATATGTATCACCAGCTTGGACTACAAAGAAAGTTGACGTTGACGGTATTAAGGATATAAGTTCAAAGTTCTTTAACACACTTAGAAATGTATACAACTTCTTCTACATGTATTTGCAAACTGATGGCATAGATCCAAAGTCATTAGACGTGCCATATGAAAAGAGAAGTGATATAGACAAGTGGATACTTGCAAAGTACAACAAGCTTCTTGAAAGAATACAAGAAGAGATGGATAAGTTTGAATTAACAAATGTTGTTAGAATGATACAAGATTTTGTTGTTGAAGATATATCAAACTGGTACATCAGACGTTCAAGAAGAAGATTTTGGGCTACAGAACTTGATGATGACAAGAAGGCTGTTTTACAAACAACATATGAAATACTTCTTGGCGTTTCTAAGATTATAGCTCCATTTGCTCCATATACAGCCGAGGAACTATATCAAAGACTAGGTGACTTAGAGTCAGTTCACATAGACTACTATCCAAAGGCTAACAAGGATTTAATTGATGAAAAGCTTATCTTCAAGATGGATCTTGTTCGTACACTTGTTAAGCTTGGAAGATCATCAAGAGAGAATGCTAAGATCAAGGTTAGAATACCTCTTAATGAGATAGTTATCGATGGTAAGTATAAGGAAGACCTTAAGGACTTAACTGACCTAATTAAGGAAGAGCTTAACGTTAAGCATGTTTATTACGAGGACGACTTAAAGAAGTATATGAACTTCAACTTAAAACCAAACTTCAAGGTTGCAGGTTCTATACTTGGATCAAAGATCAAGGACTTCACTAAGTATTTATTAAAAGTTAATAGCATAGACTTTGTAGATAAGCTTGATCACGCTGACCAAAATATTGAGCTTAATGGTGAAGCAACTGAGATTAAGAAAGATTATGTAGATGTAAGAATTGAGTCTAAAGAAGGCTTTAATGTTGAAATGGAAAATGGTGTCTTCATCATACTTGATACTAAGCTTAATAAGGATCTACTAGATGAAGGTTACCTAAGAGAATTCATCTCAAAGGTACAACAACTAAGAAAGCAAAATGACTTTGACGTTCTTGACAAGATTAAAATCTCTGTTGAAGCAAGTGATGACTTGAAAGAAATTTTCAACAAGTTTAAAGACTTTATATTAAAAGAGACTGTAGCAGATAGTATTGAGTATAAAGAACTTGATATAGAAGATACTGATTTGAATGATAAGAGCATAAAGATATTTGTTGAAAAATATAAATATTAAGACTAGGGCAGATGCTCTAGTCTTATTTTATGCAAGTAAAAGCCAGGGCTTATGCTCTGGCCAATTTTATATGCGGGCATTATTATAAAGATATTTTAATAATTTTCAATAAAACAAATATTTATGCAAAATTATTGACAATTAAAAGCTCGAGTTGTATAATAACATTAGTTAGCATATGATAACTATATCTATTTTCAAAAGTTGTCAAGAAGAATTTATAGAAAATAATCGGAAATCTCATAAATCCCATCTATAATCTTTTTATTGTTTATTGTTAACAAACAAATTCTTTTGCTTAAAACAATTCTACCCTTAAAATTTTTGACAAAATTATATAGATATTCTTCATTAATAAAATAAAGATTTTATTATAATTATACATGCATAATTATTTTTATAAGAAAGGAGAAAATATGGAAAAAGTAAAATTATTTTGGACACGATTTTTAAAATGCTTGGAAGAACAAGGCTCAGACCAGGCGGCGGTCTTATGACCGATTGGCTACTGATCAGGTACAGATTGATAAAGATATGCAAGTTTTGGAAGTTGCTTGCAATAGAGGAGATAACCTAATAAGAGTTTATACTAAATATAAATGCAAAATAATAGGCATAGACAATGACCAAGTTGTCATAGATCAAGCTTTGGAGAATATAAAGCTTTTAGGTCTAGACAAAGAAATTGAAGTTATGAATATGGATGCCTTAAAGTTGGATTTCGAGGATGAAACATTTGATTTAATTATTAATGAAGCAATGCTTACCATGCTTCCAAATGAAGAAAAAGCAAAGGCTCTTAAAAATTATCACAGAGCTTTAAAAAAAGGCGGTTATTTATTAACTCATGATGTGGCAGTGGAAAATGAAAGTGAAGATATAAGAAGGCAACTTTCAAGATTTACAAACATGAATGTGTATCCTCTAACCGTAGAAAATTGGAACAAACTGTTTATAGAAAATTCTTTTAGACCTTTTTCACAAAGGACTGGCAAGATGATTCTCTTAGATAGGGATACAATCATAAAAGATGAGGGACCAGTAGGGGCTGCAAATTTTATAAAAAGCTTATGCAGAGGAAAATAGGGAAAGATTTGTAAAATGTTAGAGAACTCTAAAAATACAAAAATTCTTATATAGTTTTAGCAAGTAAAAAGGAGGATTAGATGAAAGCTATTAAAAATATCATTAATTTTATGCTTGACAGTGCTTGCCTTAACAGGCATGACTGCTTGTGGCAATAAAAAAACTGGACAAAATTTAGAAAGTAAGGAAGTAGCTCAAACTGAGAAAAAGGAAGAAAATACAGAAAAGACAGAAAAAACTAATGATGAAAATAAAAAAACCAGGACAATCACAGACCACGCAGGTAACACGATAGAGGTTCCTGAGAAAATTGAAAGAATAGTAATAGACCAGATTCCTATTTTATCTACTTATATGGCTTATCACCATGGAAAGGCTCCGTATATTGTTGGTTATGCGGGTTCTCTTAAGCAAGTAATCTCAAATACAGTTTTAAAAGATATAGCTCCAGAGCTTCTTGATAGCCAAAATACAGTTCAAAGTCAATCTGATATAAATATTGAAGAAATAATGAAGCTTAAACCAGATGTTATTTTTTACAATGCTTCGAATAAAGAACATTATGAAACTCTTAAAAAGACAGGGATTCCGTGTGTAGGATTTGCTACAGTTGGTACAAATGGACCAGCTGACCCAATAGATAGGTACACACAATGGTTAAAGCTTTTAGAAGATGTATTTGGCGAAAACGGAAAGACAGATGATTTTATAAAAGCAGGTCAAGATATTGTAAAAGATGTTGAAGAAAGAATTTCAAAAATAGATGATAGTAAAAAACCAACTGGTGTGATTTTATGGAAGTATGTTCAAGGTGTACCAATGGTTGCTGGCAAAGGTGTTTTTGGGGATTTCTGGCTAAATAGAATTGGTGTTAAAAATTTAGCTAATGAAGCAAAAGGGTTCGCCAAAGTTTCTATTGAACAATTTTATCAATGGAATCCAGATATACTTTATCTTGATGGACCTGGTCTTCTTGATATTACAACAAAAGATGTATTTGAAAATTCAGTAGAAGGTATCAATTTTTCAAACATGAAAGCTGTTAAGGATAAAAAAGTATATAATACTAAGCTTGGTATGTGGAATTGGTTTACACCAAATCCAGACGGACCACTTGTACTAGCTTGGCTTGCAAAATCAACTTACCCAGAAGAATTTAAAGACTATGATCTAAAAGCAATGATTAAAGATTATTATAAAACATGGTATGATTATGAATTAACAAATGAACAAATTGAGGATATGTTTGATATATGATTAAAGAAATCTTTATCAAAGATAAAAGATAACAGCAAGCTCATATGTGATACTAATTAGTCTACCTATATTGATCTGCGTTTTGGCACTTGCTATTGGGAGAATGCCTCTAAGCATCAGACAGATTGTAGATTTTTTCAATGCTTATTTAAGCGGGAGGGATTATGACCCTATGCTTGAATCAGTAATAATAAATGTGAGATTACCAAGAATTATTACTGGTCTAATAGTGGGAGCCGGTCTTTCCACAGCAGGTCTTGCGTTCCAAGGGGTTTTTTCGAACCCCTTGGCGACTCCTGATATATTGGGCGTAAGTTCAGCTGCAAGTCTTGGAGCTGTAATTGGTATACTTTTATCGCTTTCAACCTTATCTATTCAAGTCTTTGCTTTAGCTTTTGGATTAATTGGAGTGGTTTTAACCCTTTATATTGGCAAGAGTAGAACTAGGTCATCAACGATAATGCTTATACTCGCAGGTCTTGTAGTTTCATCATTATCAAATGCTCTAGCGTCTCTTCTAAAATATACAGCAGACCCGACAGATAAGTTGCCAGCCATCAGTTATTGGCTTATGGGTTCTTTTGCAAGATCATCTTATAAAAATTTGATGTTATCTGCGCCCCTAATAATTTTGGGAGTCATCATAATAAGACTATTGATATTTAGGCTAAATATCATGAGCCTATCAGAAGATGAAGCAAAAAGTCTAGGAGTTAATGTAAAAAGAACTAGGCTTATTTTTATATTTGCATCAACACTTATTACAGCTTCATCTATATCAATGTGTGGTCAGGTCGGATGGATTGGTTTGATAATTCCTCACATGGCAAGGATGATGGTAGGAGCCAACAACACTCACACCCTACCTTTTAGTATATCCTTAGGAGCAAGTCTTATGGTACTAATAGAAGCTTTATCAAGAACGGTTTCTGTAATAGAGTTGCCGATATCGGTTCTTACAGCAATAATTGGAGCTCCCATTTTTATAAGTTTAATTAGAAAAACCGGGGGTGGTTTCAATTAAATTAGAAATAAAAGATGCAGGATTTTATCATGATGAAAATAATGTATTATTTAAGAATTTATCTTTTTGTTTGAATCAAGGTGAGGTTTTATCTATTTTAGGACCCAATGGAGTTGGCAAGACTAGCCTTATAAGATGTATATGTGATTTTGAAAAATGGAAACTAGGAAAGAGTTTTATGGATGGAAAAGATATTTCAAGTTTTAATAGAAGAGATTTATGGTCTAAGATATCATATGTTCCTCAAAAAAGATCATTTTCTTTTGAATATTCTGGAATTGATATGGTAGTGTTAGGGCTTTCTAGTAAACTTGGGCCATTTGCAAAACCAGGTGCAAGAGAATATGAAAAGGCAGAAAATCTTATGAAAAGCTTAGCTATAGAAAATCTTAAAGATAAGTCATGTTCAGTGATGAGTGGAGGAGAACTTCAGATGGTTCTCATAGCCAGAGCCTTAATTTCAGATCCAAGCTTAATCATATTAGATGAGCCAGAAAGTGGCCTTGATTTTAAAAATCAGCTAAAAATAATTTCATTAATCAAAAAACTATCCAAAATAGACAATATCAGTGTTATTATAAATACTCATTACCCAGCACATGCTCTTGAAATAGCGGATAAATGCTTGATGTTAATGGAAAATGCTAGACATAAAATAGGCAAAACGTCTGATATTATCTGTAAGGAAAATATGAAAGACGCCTTTGGGGTAGAGGTTATACTCGAAAAATAAAAACATGAAAAGAATATGAGGCTGTAATACCAATTAGAATTGTAGGAGATTAAAATGAAAATATTATCAAGGGAAAATATTGACACCAGAAGAGGTCATACCCATAAAAGAAAATCAAACTATAAGCAAGAAACTCTTAGATTTATGTGATCGTCATATCTTACTCATGGGTCTTGACCAAAACACGGACATTTCCCTGAATTCTATGCTGAAGAAAGAATATATTTTGTTTTAAAAGGCGAGATTAACTTTAATAATGAAAACTTATAAATAATGAATTAATACTTTTGAAAAACAAACTTTTGACATAGAGACATATAAAAAGTATATTTTAGAAATCGCAATTAACTTAGAGGAGGATGAAATGAAAATATTGAAAAGGAAAGAAAATCAAATTAATTAACTGTTTAGATTATGTAGATGGAGCAATCGTAAATATTGACCTTGTATCTAAAGACGAGTTTAAGGTATTTTAATGGCTTTTGATGCAGGAGAAGGTCTAAAACCTCATAAGGCTCCTGGAGATGCTCTTGTCATGGCACTTGAGGGCAAGGCAAAGCTTCTTGTTGGAGACAAAGAAATCGAGATTGAATCTGGAGAACAAATAGTATTTCCGGCAAATGTAATCCACAATGTAACTGCAATTACAAGATTTAAAATGTTATTAGTCTTATCTATAGATAAATAAAAGAACGAATTAGTTTTATATGTACCCTCCTTACTAGACAAATTACTAAGGAGGGTACATATCATTGTGCTCTGGCTATAGCTTTATTTTATTTAGAATTTTTCTTAAATGTATTCATTATGTCTCTTGCAACAGTTTTACCTATTTGATAAGTAAAAGCGCTGAAAACTCTTTTATGACTTTATCAGCCATGTCTTCATTTCTCTTCTTTTGATTTTGTTTTGTTCTGTATTCTTTTGCGCTTCTTTTCGGCTTTTCTTCTTCCATCTCTTTATTGATTTTAACATATCTTTCACTAAGTATCTCATATGCAGACTCTCTGTCTATCGGTTCTTTATATTTTTATTAAAATCAGAATTATTTACAATGTCATTAAACACAGCATCATCTATCATACCAATCTTTGACATAGGAGGTCTTATAAGGGTAATCTCTGCAATGGATGGTTCTCCATCTTCATTAAGAGTAGAGACTAAGGCTTCACCAGTTTTAAGATTAAGTATGGCTTTTTCGCTGTCAAAGTTAGGATTCTTTCTAAAGCTATCTGCAGCATACTTTACATTTTTAATCTCATTTGGAGTGTAAGCTCTTAGTGCGTGCTCAATTCTATTAGACAATTGGCTAAGAACTTCTTCAGGTATATCTTTAGGATTTTGAGTAACGAAGAATATACCAACGCCCTTAGACCTGATAAGTTTTATGATAGTTACGATATTTTCAAGCATCTTTTTATTTAAGTCCTTAAAAATTAGGTGAGCTTCATCTAGGAACAAAACAAGTTTTGGTTTATCCAAATCACCGACTTCTTCAAGGCTAATAAATATTTGACTAAGTAGATATATGACAACAGATTGATACATCTTTGAGTTTAAATAAAGCTCAGTACAGTTAAGTATGTTTGCTGTTCCTTTTTCACCACTGTTTAATAAAAGATCATCAACATCAAAAGAAGGTTCACCAAAGAAGTCTATAGCACCTTCATTTTCGAATCTTATAAGAGTTCTTTGTATAGCGTTTATACTTTGCTTAGCAACGTTTCCATATTTATTTGAAATATCACTTGAGAAGTCTGCCATATACTTAAGCATAATCTTCAAATCTTTAAAATCAATAAGCTTAAGTCCATTCTCATCGGCGATTTTATACATAACATCAATGACGCCGCTTTGTACTTCGTTAAGACCAAGCATCTTTGAAAGAAGTACGGGGCCTACATCAGTAACAGAGGCTCTTAATGGAACACCTTTTTTATATATATCGAAAATTTCAACAGGGAAGCTGTCAACTTGGTAGTCATCAATGCCAAGCTTTTCAATTCTTTCGTCTATCTTATCGTTTCTCTCGCCATTCTCAGCAAGACTCATAATGTCACCCTTAACATCAGTAATGAAGGTATTGATGCCGTCATTATTAAGCATCTCACTAATTACTTTTAGTGTAACAGTCTTACCTGTACCAGTTGCTCCAGCAATAATTCCGTGTCTATTTAACATCTTAGAGTATAGGTAAACTTTTCATTTTCTCCACCTAAAAATATTTCATAAAATCACCTCTTACAATTATTATAGCACATTTTCAAGAATAAAATAGTCTTGCAAAATAAGTATATATGGTAATATAATGATGTAGACGATTATATTTTGAGGAGGATATTTTGGAAATTAATAAAGAAATAGTCGCAAAAGTTTGCGGCAAAGAAATTAAAAAGAAGATGTAGTTAATTTTGCAAATATGCTTGGACCACAATTAACAATGCAATTTCAATCTAAAGACGGGGTAAAGAAACTTGTTGAAGAGATGGTTAATCAAGCTATGTTATATAATCAAGCTCTTGATGAAAAGCTTGATGAGAGTGACGAGTACAAACTAGAGATGGCTAAAGCAAAGGAAAACATCCTAACTAACATGGCATTTAAGAACGCTCTTAAATGTGACGAGCCTACTGACGAAGAGCTTAAAACTATTATGAAGAGTTTAAAGACGAATTCTCGGAAGCAGAATCAAGATCAGCTAGCCACATCTTAGTTAAAGATGAAGCTAAGGCGAAGGAACTTAAAGCTAAGATTGATGCTGGAGAAGACTTTGCAAGCCTTGCTAAAGATCATTCATCCTGTCCATCAAAGGCTAATGGTGGAGACTTAGGTACCTTCCAAAGAGGACAGATGGTAAAAGAATTCGATGACAAAGTATTCTCAATGTGTCTTGGTGAAGTATCTGAACCAGTAAAAACTCAATTTGGCTATCATATAATTAAGTTAAACAAGATTAATGAAGCAAAAATTAGACCATTTGAAGAAGTTAAGGATGAAGTACGCGCTCATGTTATGCAAATTAAGCAAATGAACGCATTCAAGAAGGTAATTGACGGCTTAAAAGATAAATACAAACCAGAAATTTTGGTTTAATGAAAGGATATGAGAGCTGATGAGGCTTGAATTATTTGATTTTATAGATGACACTATAGATTTACTAGAACAGAATAACGATAAATTAGAGGAAATTTTAGAGATATTAGAGAATTTCTTCACTAACACTTTCTGTGCTAAAGATCATTTTTTAGCTGCAAGAGGCAGGGTAAAGGAAGCGATGTCTCTTAGAGAGAAGATACTTAGAAACAACCTATACATTGCCTACAAGACACCCGAGAACCTTATGGAAAACATCTCAGACATCATTGGCGTTAGGATTGAGTGTAGGTTCATAGATGATGAAAAGAAGATATACAGAGATTTACTAAATTTATTCAATTATAAAGAGGACAGAGGTTATTATTCAAGTCATATCAATAAAAAGATATATTTAAAGCTATCTGAAGAGCAGCCACAAATTCAAAAGAACGGTTTCGAAATTTATAAGATAGACGGTAAATATGTTGATGATGATGGCAAGAAGATACACTTTGAGCTTCAAATTAAATCACTTGTTAATGTATTCTGGGGAGATATAGACCACAAAGTCTTATATAAGAACTACAACTATGTACTTACAGAAGACTTCTTTATAGACATCATGGCAACTATTAAAGATAACTTGACTATGGTTGATAGGCAGCTAATGAGTGTATATAATCACCTTAACAGGTCAGATTCATCGGTGCAAGTTAACAAGAAGAAACAGCTTATCAAATTAGTATCTAAGACGATACATGATATATTCAAGTCAAAGGTTAAGAGTGAACTCGGCTACATCATTGACTACAAAGACTCTTGCGATATGATTAGTGAGTACTTATTCATGAAGGCAAGAAGGAAGTCTGCAAAGGATATCTCACAAGAGTTTGTCGATTTAATTGGCAGATTATCAGAGATACAGGAAAATCTTGGATCTATCACTAATTATATAGAGTTTGAGAGAAAGCCACTGTTTAATGACACATTCACACAAAGCCTAGGCGATGAAATATTATCACTAATAAATACAGACTTCAAATGGAACCTATTCTTCAAGATTATCTTCTTGATTGAGAAAGGAACAAATGTTGAAGACTTTGAGGGCTTTATAATATTCTTGAGGTACAAGTTCTATGAATCAGTTGCCTTAAGTGTTAGAAATAAAGATATGTCAAAGGAAGAAAAGGACTTTTTAATCAACTACTACCTTGATCAAATTAGTTATGACTTTAAGAAAAAGCCTGAACTTTCTTTTATTACTGATGAAAACATAAACGAAATTAATAAAAATATAAGCCTTGAATTAGTTAATATATCTAATTTTGAGGACTTTTCCGAACAAATTTTAGAAAGAGGAGATAAAGATGAGTAAAGATAAAGATCTTATTAATGAAGAACATGACTGCTGCTGCCACGATGAAGGATGCGGCTGTGGACATAATCACGAACATGATGATTGTGACTGCGAAGATACAATGATCATAACACTAGATGACGGAACAGAGCTAGAATGTGCTGTACTTGATCTATTTAACTTTAAGGGAGACGACTATATATTCTTATTCCCACTTGATGTAGAAGAGGAAGAAGAGTATGTTTATCCTTATAAATACATCGAAAATGAAAACGGTGTAGATGTAGAACTTGAAGTTGTTGACGATGCAATTGTTGACGAACTTATGGAGGAATTCTACAAGAAAAATGAGGTAGATGAGTAATATTATAAGCTTTGAGGATGAGAAAAAACTCTACAGAGTCTACTCAGAGTATCTAAGGAACAAGTTTCATACAAAGGTTTATAAACTACCTATAAGCCTGAACATAACATGTCCTAATAGAGACGGATCTAAGGCTTATGGCGGATGTATATTCTGCACTGCACAAGGTGGTAGCTTTGAGAATTTATCTAATAAGTTATCTGTTAAAGACCAGATAGAGCAAAATAAGATAAACATTACTAAGAACCACAAAGCAAGTAAGTTTATAGCCTACTTTCAAAACTTTTCTAATACATATATGCCGTTAGACAAGTTTAAAGAAAATATAATGAACGCCATCGCAGAAGATGTTGTTGGCATCAATATATCTACAAGACCAGACCTTATTTTTGATGATTATATGAAGTTTTTAAGTGATATTAAGGATAAGTACAATCTTGAGATAACTGTTGAACTAGGGCTTCAGAGCTCAAACGATGAAACCCTTAAAGTTCTAAATAGGTGTCATAACACAAAGGACTATATAGATGCATGCGAAACATTATCTAAGTATGGCATCAGAAAGGCTGCTCACTTGATACTTGATTTGCCATGGGACAGTATAGACGACATCTACAATGATGCGCGCCTTATTAACATGACAGATACAGATGAGGTTAAACTGCACAGTCTATATCATGGAGCACACTAAGATTGCCAAGATGTATAAAGCTCATGAGTTTAAACTTCTTAACAGAGAGATTATGTAGACAGAGTAGAGATATTCTTGACTCATATAAAAGATGATATTATAATACAAAGATTGGTCGGCAGGTCAGATGAAGAGGGTACTATTCATTGTAACTGGGGCGAGTCTTGGTGGAGAATAAAAGATTCCATATTGGAACAGATGAAGAGAAAATCAAATTACCAAGGTAAATATTATAAGGAGGATGATTTTATGGTTAAATTAATCTTAGGAGCAAAGGGCGCAGGAAAGACTAAGTGGTTAATCAATGGTGCTAACGATGACATTAAGTCAGGTAACGGCAACATTACGTTCTTAGATGTTGAGGACGAGCACATATTTTCTTTAGATACTAATGTTAGACTTATTAACTTAAGTGACTTTAGTATAAATACTATTGAAAATTCTACGGCTTCTTGCTTGGTATGTTATCAATGGACTTTGACTTAGAAAATCTATATAGACAGTGTTTATAAGATAATCGATATTAAGAAAGATGATTTAAAATGCTTAGTTAAGAATTTGGAAGAAATTTCTGAAAAGCACGATGTAGACATACTTATAAATGTTAACTACTTAGCTGACGAAGTAGATAGTGACTTAAGGAGCTATATAGAAGAAGTTAAATAATTAGAAAGTGGTATTTAATGCTTTATGTAAAGAGGAAGAATCTTTTTGAGGTGTTTTTTGAGAAGAGGCATTCTTTGATCATACAGTTCAACAATGGCGACTTGACTAAGAAGGAATTTCTTAAAGAGAATTTTAATTTCATTACTAGCCTAAACATCAAGCCTTTTATCAAGATAGATTCATTTGAAAAGGGCATGTTTAACTATCAGTATTACAACTCACTTGCGAAGTATTATCTGATGCTTGCAAATGAAATTAAGAATACAAACAAGCACAGAAAGTACTTTGTTGAGTACAAGAACACTGGACTTAGCTTGTATCATCAAAAAGATTTAACAACTATAAGCATACTAAGGCTTGTTGACTTTGAGAATGTTGATGCGTACTACGTTAAAACAAATTCAAAGTTCTTAAATGGAAAGCTTTATGAGATAGTCCTAAGTGACTATAAGGAAGCCATCTTCCATTCAAAAGCTTTGTGGCTTATGGATATATTGAAAGAGAAGAACGTTTTTAGTGAAAAGAAGAAAGAGTCGGTAATAGATTCGTATATAAATAAACTCTACTAGATTTTAGTAGAGTTTATTTTGCTTATTAACTTAGAATAATATTTGCTCTCTTTTATTAAAGAAGGCTTTGTATGCAAGTGAAGTGAATATACTTGTTGTTATACCAACAGTTCCTACTATAGCTATCATTATCGTTACTTGATAGAGTATTGCAGACATTGGATCAGTTCCAGATAGTATCTGACCTGTCATCATACCAGGCAAGAGTACTATACCCATACCGAGCATTGAGTTAAGAGTAGGCAAGATTGAAGAGTTAAATGCTTCACTCGATATTTTTGTTACTGCATCCTTTGGCTTAGCTCCTAGCATAAGAGCAGCCTCTATAGTATCTCTTTGGTCTTTAAATGAATTCTTATACGAATTTATTGCAAGACTCATGCCAGTCATGGTGTTACCTATAAGCATACCGCATATTGTTATGAAATATCTTGGATCATACCAAGGTCTAACTCCCACAACAACAATTATATAATAGAAAATTGATACTAAAGTGGAGCCGATAAAACATAGGGCTATAATCTGTTTTAGTTTAGCGGACTTGACTTTGCTTCTCTTATATACATTAAATATTGCAAAGGCTTGCATAATAAGAAGTATCAAAAGAGTTATCCATGGGCTATCGCTCTTTAGTATGTACTTAAGTAAGTAGCCAGTTATGATTAGCTGAATTGTCATTCTTAGCGAAGCTACTATGATTAAAATTTGATTTGACAGTCCTTTTATCTTGGATATTTAGTAGAAGTACTAATATAAAGGCGAAGGATAGAAGTAACTGTAATGTTGATATTTCTGTTAACATACTAGGCCTCCTTAATACGCGCTGTTTTATTCTCAACTTTAATAATTTGATTAGCAAGGGAGAATAATTTTTCTGAGTGCGACACCATGATTATCTTCTTATTTTCTCTTTAAGATACTTAATTACATTCTCAATAAGATTGCATTCAGTATCATCATCAAGCGATGATGTAGGTTCATCAAAAGATAAACTTCAGAATCCATTGCTAAGACTCTAGCTATAGAAAGCCTTGTTTTTTCGCCGCCAGAGAATTCTTTTGGATTATCGTCAAGTTTTTATCTAACAAGACAATACCAAGAAGTTCATGAAGTTTTTCGTCATCAAGATCAGCTAATTTACTGAATTTTCTTGCTACATTTAAATTATCTCTTACATTACCTTCAAATATAGCAGGGAATTGTGACTGCATAATAACTTTTCTTCTTAGTTCATGTGGCTTATAAGTATTTATGTCATCTGATTTATATAAGATTTCGCCACTGTCTGGACTGATAATATTGTCAAGCATTTTGATGAGTGTAGACTTACCGCTTCCACTAGGTCCTATAATCATAGTAAGACCACTATCATCAATAAGTAAGTGGTCTATGTTTAATATATCTTTAAATTTTATGCCTATTAATTCAAACATTTTATTCCTCCATATAGATAAGTTCTTCATATAATTCATTAAGTTTCTCTTCTATCTCGTTAAGTTTAAAGTTTAAATCGTTAACTCTATCTATATCATCATATATCTGGATTAGCAAGCTCATTATGAATATCGTTTGTGTGCTTTTCAAGTTCAGAAATCTCTTTTCAAGTGCATCTTTCGCTTGTTTTTCTTTCTTTAATCTCTCTTTTTCTTCTCTCTCACGCTTTTTATTAAGCTTGGCTTGAGTCTTAGTTATCTCTTCAGGCTCTTCTAAAAAGGCTTTTTCTTCACGCATACGCTTTTTCTTCTCAATATAGTATTCGTAATCACCTAAGTATTCGTGTATACCATCAGCTTTAAGCTCAAGTATTTTATTTACTACTTTATTTAGAAAATATCTATCGTGGCTAATTACAAGTAAAGTGCCTTCGTAAGAATTAAGAGCTTCTTCCAAAACTTCTTTTGATTCAATATCTAAGTGGTTTGTAGGCTCATCAAGTACGAGGAAGTTTACATCAGAAAGCATTATTTTGCAAAGAGACTCTTGCTTTTCGCCGCCTGATAGTTCATCAATCATCTTGTAAATATCATCGTCAATAAACAAAAACTTCGCAAGCGCTTTTCTCAGTTCAAAGTAAGTAAGGCGAGGGAAGCTGTCCCATATTTCTTCGGCAATAGATTTGTTTACGTCCAGCTTTTCTAACTCTTGATCAAAGTAGCCAACATTAACGTTAGTTCCAAAGCGTATTTCACCAGAGTCATGACTTTCTTCGCCAAGGATAATTTTAAATAAAGTAGACTTACCAATGCCATTAGCACCGATGATACCAACATGTTCACGCTTATATATTAAAGTTTATATCGTTTAAAAGCTTAAAATCGCCAAAACTTTTATTGATATGTTCAACAGCTAAGACATCATTACCAGACTCTACCTTCATCCTAAACTTGAAATTAATCTCACTATCATCATTAACGTCGCTTAATAGCTCAATCTTAGCAAGCATCTTCTCACGAGACTTTGCTTTTATAATGCTTTTTTCAGTAGCGTAGGACCTATACCTTCTGATAATCTCTTTTTGTCTTTCAATTTCTTTTTGCTGATTAATATAAGCTTTCTCTTGAATTGCTTCATTTATCTTTCTTTGCTTGATATATTCTTCATAGCCCATATTGTACTCATGAGTAGTGTGATCCTTTATAAGTATAACCTTATTACAAGTCGCATTTAGAAAATATCTATCGTGGCTAACCATAACTACTGTCCTTGTAAATGAGTTGATGTAGTCTTGAAGGAACTCCATAGAGTCGATATCAAGATGGTTAGTTGGCTCGTCTAAGAAAAGTATGTCAGACTCTTGTATAAGAGCCTTCGCAAGCATTAGTTTAGATTTTTGTCCGCCGCTTAGAGAGTTAAATGCTTGATCAAACTGTTCTTCAGAAAAGCCAAGACCAGTTAAAACCTTTTTTATCTCAGCGTCATATGTATATCCGCCTTTCTTTTCAAAATCTTCAAGAAGAAAAGAGTATCTATCCATATTCTCCTCGCTTGGATCTTTAGCTATGATATCTTCAAAATTTCTTAGTTCATCTTCAAGGTCAATTAGGTGCTTCATCGACTTTTTCATCTCATCATAAACACTTAAATTGCTTCTTATAGTTGTGTTTTGTTCAAGGTAGGCAATCTTAGTGTCCTTAGAAATAAATATATTACCTTCATCATAATTAAGCATGCCAGATAGTATGTTAAGTAGAGTTGACTTACCAGTACCATTCATACCAACTATGGCAACCTTTTCGCCTTCATTTATATTAATAGAAACGTTTTCAAAAATTAACTTGTCAATAAAAACTTTTTTTATATTATTACATGCCAGTACAGTCATAAAAACACCTCGGTTCTATTATAACATAAAAGAAAAAAATATTGCTAAGAAAAACTCTATATGTTATACTATATTTGTTCTAATAATGAAAGGTGTGGACATATGGCTCGTGATATTACAATAAACGCAATAAAAAGATTACCAATATACTATGTGATTTTTGAAGACCTATACGCAAGGGGCGTACATAGGGTCTCTTCGAGTGAGCTATCAGCGTACACTAAGTTTACCGCATCTCAAATCAGAGCTGACTTAAACACTTTTGGTGCTGAGGGCAGACAAGGTTATGGTTATCACGTTGAGACCATATACATGGACTTAAAAGGTGTTCTTGGTCTTGATTATAAAAAGAATTTAATCTTGACTGGTGTTGGCAATATTGGCCAAGCAATAATACAGTCGCGTGAGTTTGAAAGTAGTGGCTTTAAATTCATTGGTCTATTTGATAGCAATCCAAATATGATAGGTCTTAGCTTTAACGGCATCAAGGTAAGAAACATATCTGAACTTGAGAATTTTGCTAAGAATAATATTATTGATATAGGTGTCATAGCTGTTACTAGTAATAGTGCGAGAGATGTTGCTAGGACTTATGAAAAAATTGGTATAAAGGCGATTTGGAACTTTGCTCCGACTGTACTTGATTTAGATAAGGACATCATAGTTGAGAATGTGCCATTATCGGAGAGCTTATTCACACTAAACTATTTACTTAAATGCAAAAACGATGGCACTTTCACAAGTGATGACTATGTTAATAGAGCAAAAGATATTGTATATGATAAAAAATTAGGACTATATAGAGAGTCAAAGAAGAGGGGCAGACCTAGAAAGGAGAGTAATTAATGAAACTAGAATTAATTGACATTAAAAAATCCTTCGCTGGAAAAGAAGTTTTACACGGAATTAACTTAGAGACAAGCTCCGGTAGTTCAACTGCTTTTTTAGGAAGGAACGGTGCTGGTAAGACGACTACCATAAGGATACTTATGGACGTTTTTAAAGCTGATAGCGGAGAGATACTGATTGACGGTGCACCAATTGATAGAAAAGAGATAAAACTTGGATATTTACCTGAAGAGAGGGGTATGTACGCAAAAACTGCCATACTTGATCAGCTTATTTACTTTGGAAGAATAAAAGGACTTTCTAAAAAAGAAAGTCATGATAATGCACTTGAGCTGCTTGAAAAAGTTAAGCTAAGTGAATACAAATCAAAAAATCTTGATACTTTATCAAAGGGTAATCAACAAAAGATACAAATCATACAAACCTTTATAAATAAGCCAGATATCATCATCCTTGATGAGCCATTCTCTGGTCTTGACCCAGTTAACTCACAAATACTTATTGATTTAATCAAAGAAGCTGTTGCTAGTGGTACTTTATTAATATTCTCATCACATCAAATGAGCCATGTTGAAAACTTCTGCGACAATATCGCTCTTATTAAAGATGGCAGCAATGTTTTGACTGGAGATCTTAAAGAAATTAAGAAAAATATGGGCGAGGGAAGATTAAGACTAAGTTTTACAATGATGCTGTAAATTATTTACAAGATATTTTGATATGGTCGGACAAGATAATGTTAAGATTAGTGACAATGAGATAATTGTAAGAACATCTGATAAAGCTAGTGAACTAGCTAATTATGCTATAAGTAAAGATAATTTTAGAGCTATAGCCAAGTATGAGCCAAGTCTTGAAGAGATATTTATAGAAGCGGTAGGTGATAACGATGCTAAATAAGATAAAATTAATTACTTCATTTGAGTTCAAGCAGCTAATAAAAAATAAATCGTATAAGATAACTACTGCGATATTCTTTGTTTTAGCCTTGCTTGCAGCCTTTGCACCAAGACTTATTCAAGGCAATTTATTTAAATCAATCACAAATGAAATGAGTAAGACACAAAAGCTAGGAATAATTATAAATGATGAGAGCGTCGACGAAAGTGAATTAAAATCATTTTTAAGCAATTATGAAGTTCATATATATACTGACGAAGAAAAGCTTAAAGATGATGTACTAAGTAAAGAACTTGATAGAGGTGCAATTATCGATGCTGACTCAATTCAAAAATTTGTATTAAACTCTAAACTTACTGATATGGGCGATAGCTTAGACAGAGTCTTAAATGAATACAGATACAAAAAGCTTATTGAAGCAGAAGGTATTGACTATTCTAAAATAAAATCCTTAGAAGCAAATCAATATCAAATAAATGAAGTCATCTTAGGAAAAGACTCAAAGCAAAACTATTTTATCATCTATATCTTGTTATTCTTGTTATATATGATTATACTAACATATGGTCAAATAACTGCAACATCTGTTGCTAAAGAAAAGAACGACAGAACTATGGAGCTTTTAATCACATCAACTAAACCAAAGTACTTGATATTAAGCAAAGTATTAGCAACAGTATTTAGTGCGGTTCTACAAGTTTCTGCCATATTTATAGGTTTTGGAGTAGGATATATATTCAATAAAGAATTTTGGTCAGGATTATTTAGCATGACAAGCGCACCAATACAAATTTTAGTTATATTTATATTGTTTATGATAGCGGGTTTCTTCTTATATTTATTTATATTTGCTACACTTGGAGCTTTAGTAAACAAGATAGAAGAAGTAAGTCAGTCAATATCGTCAGCAACTATTTTGATAGTACTTGCTTATTTTGGAGCTATATTTGCATTAACTACTGGATGGGAATCTAGTTTTGTTACATTCTTATCATACTTCCCATTAACATCTCCATTTGTCATGTTTATAAGGGCAGGTATGTTAAATATATCAATCGCTGAGGTAGCTATATCATTTGCAATACTTGTAATATCAGCATATTTAATTTATAAATTAGCTTGTGACATATACAGATTAGGTACACTTCAATACGGAAACAGAATGACACTAAAGCAAGCGTTTAAAGTATTAAGAGAGGATAAGAAGAATAAAATAATGAATAAGATAATATTAAAGGGACAGACTAGCTTTGTCCCTTCTCATATATTTGAGTGCGGTCAAGCATTCAGATGGAAAAGCTAGACGAAGAAGCATATAGATTTATATTTAGAGATATGGTTTTAGAAGCACGCTCTATAGATGGTGCTATAGAGATAGTGGGTGATTTTCAGATGAAAATGAAATTTTGAACTATTTTGACTTAAATACTGATTACGATGCGATAAAAGAAAAACTTTCTCTTAACGACGAAGTAATAAGCAAGGCTATTGGCTTTGGTGGCGGTATGAGGATACTTAAGCAAGATCCGTTTGAAACATACATATCATTTATTATAAGTGCTAACAATCAGATAAAGAACATCAAGAACACTATAAAGAAAATTTCTCATATGTATGGAGAAAGACTTAATAATCCATTTGATGATGAGGAGTATTATGCTTTTCCAAGTCCAGCGGCTCTGTCAAATGCAAAAGCAGAAGATATAAAAGAGTATGCAAGAGCAGGGTTTAGATCTGAAAGGATAGTTATTGCATCAAGGATGGTTCAGGAAGGCTTAATTAACTTTGATGAACTTAAAGAGAAGAGTGTAGATGATATTAGAAAAACATTACTAGAAGTTCCAGGCATAGGCGAGAAAGTCTTTCAATGCATATTACTATTTGGCTTAGGCAGAACTGACTCGTTTCCGGTCGACGTTTGGGTTAAGAGAGTCATGGAGGAACTTTACTACGGAGGAGAAGTGAAAAATAAGAAGCTTATACAAGAGGATGGACAAAGAAGATTCGGTGAGCTTTCAGGATACGCACAACAATATCTATTCTATTATATGAGAGAAAATTTTAAAAGATGAAAAAGAAGAGAATAGAACAGATAATAAATAAAATTATTCAATATTTCTATTTAATTCAAATTATGTTATCTTGTATATTTAATATATTGACTACAATATAATAATTGTTAGCACTCAATAGTGACGAGTGCTAACAAACGAATTTATATAAAATTGTAAGGAGGAATAGATTATGAAATTAAGACCATTATCCGATAGGATAGTTATTAAAAAATTAGAAGCAGAAGAAAAAACTAAATCAGGCATTGTACTACCAAGTGCTTCAAAGGAAGCTCCTGTTATGGCAGAAGTTATAGCAATAGGTGCTGATATCACTAATGATGAAAAGAAAGCAAAAGAAATTAAAGTTGGAGATAAAGTTATATTCTCAACATATGCAGGAACTAACGCAAAGATCGATGGAGTAGAATATACTGTATTAAAATTTGCTGACATTGTTGCAGTTGTAGAAGACTAGGAGGTATTACTATGGCAAAAGATATTAAATTCAATGCAGAAGCAAGACATAAAATGGAAGCAGGTATTAATATACTTGCAAACACTGTAAAAGTAACACTAGGACCTAAGGGAAGAAACGTTGTTCTTGATAAGACATTTGGTTCACCACTTATTACTAATGATGGTGTTACTATAGCAAAAGAAATCGAATTAGAAGACAGATTTGAAAATATGGGTGCACAATTATTAAAAGAAGTTGCTACTAAGACAAACGATATAGCTGGTGACGGAACTACTACAGCAACATTACTTGCTCAAGCTATAATCAGAGAAGGACTTAAGAATATAGCTGCAGGTGCTAACCCAATGATACTACAAAATGGTATTAGAAAAGCTGTTGAAAAGACTGTTGAAACTATTAAATCATACTCAAAGAAAGTTGAATCATCAGATGCTATAGCACAAGTTGCTTCAATCTCAGCTGGAGATAAAGAAATTGGTAAACTTATAGCTGATGCTATGGATAAAGTTGGTAATGACGGAGTTATAACAGTAGAAGAATCTAAGTCAATGGGTACAACATTAGAAGTAGTTGAAGGTATGCAATTTGACAGAGGATATGTTTCAAGCTACATGGTAACTGATACTGATAAGATGGTAGCAGAACTTGACAATCCTTATATCTTGATTACTGATAAGAAGATTACAAACATTCAAGAAATACTTCCTGTACTTGAAGAAATCGTTAAACAATCAAAACCATTATTGATAATAGCTGAAGATATTGAAGGCGATGCAATGGCAACACTTGTTGTTAACAAACTTAGAGGAACATTCAACTGTGTTGCAGTTAAAGCTCCAGGTTTTGGTGACAGAAGAAAAGAAATGCTACAAGATATTGCTATCTTAACAGGTGCAAAAGTTATTTCTGAAGAACTAGGTTATGACCTAAAAGAAGCTACAATAGATCTACTTGGTACTGCTCAAAAGGTAAAAGTTGACAAAGAAACAACTGTTATTGTTAATGGAGCAGGAAATAAAGAAGAAATTGAATCTAGAGTTAAACAAATCAAGACTCAATACGAAGCTTCGGATTCTGATTTCGATAGAGAAAAGATGCAAGAAAGATTAGCTAAATTAACTGGTGGCGTTGCAGTTGTTCAAGTTGGTGCAGCTAGTGAAATAGAATTAAAAGAAAGAAAGCTTAGAATCGAAGACGCTTTATCAGCAACTAGAGCAGCTGTTGAAGAAGGTATAGTACCAGGCGGTGGAACAGTTTTAGCTGATTCAATCAAAGCTTTGAAAGCTATAGTTGATGACTTTGAAGGCGACGAAAAGACTGGTGTTAAGATCATACTAAGAGCTCTTGAAGAACCAGTAAGACAAATTGCTGAAAACGCAGGTCTTGAAGGATCAGTTGTAGTTGAAAACGTAATGAACGAAAAAGATGGTATCGGTTTCGACGCGCTTAATAACAAATATGTTGACATGATTAAGTCAGGCATAGTTGACCCAACAAAGGTAACTAGATCAGCTCTTCAAAATGCAGCATCAGTTGCATCAATGATATTAACAACTGAGGCAGCAGTAGCAGACATTCCTAAGGAAGATGCGCCAATGGCTGGAGGCATGCCTGGTGGAATGCCAATGATGTAGACAAAATAAATATAAAAATAACTCATGGCTTAGGCTGTGAGTTATTTTTATGTTTGTATGTATGATAAGATTTTATATATTATCATACATAATTAATCTGACTTATATAATGTCATATACCTTTTGCTTTAGCACTGTTATTCATATACACCTAACAGCACTAACAATAATACTTTAGAACGTTACAAAATGCTAAAATATATTTACATTAAATAATAGATATAGTATAATAACTATGGTACTGGAGGGATTGAAGTGAAAAGAAAACAAATTATTGACACATTGGTAGTTGGCTTTGCATTATTTGCGATGTTTTTAGGAGCAGGAAACCTTATTTTCCCACCAACACTTGGAGCTATATCTGGTGACAAGTGGTTCCTATCAATGATTGGCTTTATGATGACCGGTATAGGACTGCCTATACTTGGAGTTGTAGCTGCAGCTAAAGCTGGAGGAAAGCTAGAAGATGTTGCAGGCAAGGTAAACAAAACATTTTCAATTTTATTTGGCTCATTAATAATGATATGTATAGGACCCTTACTTGCAATACCTAGAACATGCGCCACTACATATGAAATAGCAATACAACCTTTATTTGGTAATGTCAGCCCAATCTTAGTAGCTATAGTATTCTTTGGTTTAACATTATTTTTACATTAAACCAATCAAAAGTAGTAGACAAGATAGGCTCAATATTAACACCAATACTTTTAGTTATTCTATTTACAATAATTATATTATCAATTATAAAACCTATTGGAGTGCCTAAAACACTGGTAGCACTCTTAACTTTGTTAAAGGTTTTAAGGAAGGTTACCAAACAATGGATGCCATAGGATCAATAATTATGGCAACAATAGTTATTAGCAGCGTTAAGAAAAGAGGCTACACAAGCCAAAATGATATGTTCAAGATGACAGTTATCTCTGGGATTATTGCTGCACTTTGCTTAGCTTTTGTTTATGGCGGACTTGTATTCATAGGCGGTACTGGAAGCGAATTTCTTACTATAGATGCTGATAATCCTAACAGAGTCGCTAACTTGATATTTATGGTAAACAAGATTATGGGTCAATACGGTACAATCGCTTTAGCTTTAACCGTTGCTCTTGCGTGTCTTACTACATCTATAGGTCTTACGGCAACAGCAGGAGAGTTTTTCTCAGACTTAACTCATGGTAAGTTAAAATACAAACATATAGTTATTTTCACGTGCTTATTTAGCGCTATAGTATCAACTAATGGCGTAGATTCTATAATAACTTTCTCAGGACCAATACTTTCTGTTTTATATCCAGTTGCAATTGTCATAATATTATTGAACTTATTTGATACTCGCATTAAGTATAAAGCTATATATAAAGGCGCAACACTTGGAGCATTTATGGCAAGTTTACTTGATACTATTGCTAATATCGGAAAATTCGAACAAATTAGAAGTTTCTTAGATAGAATTCCACTAGGATCAGAAGGCTTTGCATGGGTAATACCTGCAGTTGTTTTTGGCTTTGCGTTTATAGTACTTGAGATGGCCATGAGCAACAATAATCAAAATGGAGTTATTTAATGAAAAAGTTTAAAAAATTTTTAGACCCCATATATTCAATGCAAAAGTGGCTTAATGATTTAGGAGAAAAGAATTATAAATTAAGCAGTTTAAGAGGTTCATTTTTTGAATTTGAAGAAACAGAGTCTAAATACGAATACAAAGTTTATTATTTCAAGGGCCCAGAAAAAGATGTTAAATCATTTCTAGCATATGCGAGGAAGAATGATATTGAAATTTTTCAATATCCTATAAGCGCATCACAAATATCGTTATTCTCATTTATGGCAGCAACATTTGATAGTAATTCTAAAGATATATCTTATAAAGCTAGTCTTTTTGCTACTCACATATATGTTTTAGCAAAACCAAAAGTTGGCGAGAGCATAGAAGAAGTATTAGGCGTAGATGACAACGAATACTACTATAGAAGACAGATGGAAAACAAACTTATATTAGCAATAATTTTATTTATACCACTCCTTTTATCGTACTTTAGAGTGTTTGGAGGCACATTTGAACAAAACAAACTATTTGTACAAATTTTAGTTGCTATTGAATTATTAATTTTGATATTTATATTATTCTTAAACTTTGAGAAAATAAATTTTAAAGAGTAAAATATTAAGTGAAATAATAAGTAAAGGGGCTCATTTTGTGAGCCTATTTATTTTAAAATATTGAAAATTTACTTGTTTTATGATATCATATATGTATATTTGAGTACTTAAATTTTATCGAGGAGGTTTTAAAGTGTACGAAATTACAGAGAAAAAGATATTGCTTTAAATACATTTCTTATGTACATAAAAGCTCCAGATATTGCAAAAAGCTCTACCTGGACAATTTTAATTATTATTATCGACGAAAAGTCAGAAAGGTTACCTCTAACTATTTGTGATAGCAATCCAGAAGACGGCACTGTTATGATAGCTGTTCAAAAGATTGGTGCTACCACTCAAAAGCTAGGAGAACTTAATGTAGGTGACACAGTAAAAGATGTGTGTGGACCACTTGGAAAGCCTAGTGATTTTATAAACATTCCACTTGAAGAACTTAAGAAAGAATCTATAGTATTTTTAGCTGGAGGCTTAGGAACAGCAGCTGTTTATCCACAAGTTAAGTGGATGCATGACAACGGAGTCGATGTAGATGTTATTATTGCAGCTAGAAGCAAGGATTTAATCATACTAGAAGATGAGATGAAAAAGATTGCTAAGAACGTCTATGTTGCAACTGATGACGGCTCATACGGTTTTAACGGACTTATTACTAATTGTTTAGAAGATCTAATTACAAATAAAGGCAAGAAATATACATATGCAATCGTTGTTGGACCTATGATAATGATGAAATTTGCGTGCTTAAAAACAAAAGAGCACAATATTAAAACAATAGTTTCAATGAACACAATCATGGTAGATGGAAGCGGTATGTGTGGAGCTTGTAGATTGACTGTTGATGGAAAGACTGTTTTTGCTTGCGTAGATGGACCTGAGTTTGACGGACACTTAGTTGATTGGGACGAAGTTTTAAGAAGATCAAGACAATATTCCAAGGTAGAGAAGGAAGGAAAGCACTTCTGCAATTTGATAGGAGGATTAAGATAATGGATAGATTTAAAAGAACTGAAGTAAAATATCAAGATCCTGATAAAAGAATTAAGAATTTTGAAGAAGTATGTTACGGTTATACAGAGGATGAGTGTGTTATAGAGGCCAAAAGATGCCTTCAATGTAAGAATCCACAATGCGTTAAGATGTGTCCAGTGAACATAGACATACCTTCATTTATACATAAGCTTGCAGAGAATAAACCTGGTGAAGCCGCTGAGGAATTGTTTAAATATACTACACTTCCAGCTGTATGCGGAAGAGTTTGCCCTCAAGAAAATCAATGTGAAATGACATGTATTCTTGGTAAAAAAGGCGAATCTATCGCTATAGGTAAATTAGAGAGATATGCTGGTGATTATGCACTAAAGAACGGTATTCGAATCAAGAAAGATGCTAAAAGCAATGGTAAAAAAGTAGCTGTTGTTGGAAGCGGACCTTCTGGAATTACTTGCTCAGCAGATTTAGCAAAAATGGGTTATGAAGTAACATTAATAGAGTCACTTCATGAAGCTGGTGGAGTTTTAACTTATGGTATACCAGAATTTAGACTTCCTAAGGACGGAGTTGTTAAGAAAGAGATTGAAAACATTAAATCTTTAGGAGTTAACATCAAATTAAATACAATACTTGGTAGAACTGTAACTGTAGATGAGCTTATGGATGAGTATGATGCCATCTTTATAGGCACAGGTGCTGGGCTTCCAGTATTTATGAATATTCCAGGCGAAAACTATAACGGTGTTTTCTCCGCAAATGAGTATTTAACAAGAACAAATCTAATGAAAGCATATCTAGAAGACACTGCAACACCTATCAGAGTAGGTGTAAATACAGTTGTTGTAGGAGCAGGAAACGTTGCGATGGACGCAGCTAGAACTGCAAGACGTTTTGGATCAAATGTTACAGTTGTTTATAGAAGAGAAGATAAAGATATGCCAGCACGTAGAGAAGAGATTGAAAATGCAAAAGAAGAAGGCATTAACTTTATGTTCTTAACTAGTCCTATTGAAATTCTAGCAGATGAAAATGGTGACGTTAACAAAGTAAAATGCATAAAGATGGAATTAGGCGAACCTGATGCATCAGGCAGACAAAGACCAATTAAGATTGATGGCTCAGAGTTTGAAATAGATGCTGATGTTGTAATCATGGCACTTGGCACAAGACCTAATCCACTTATTAAAGAAACAAGTACAGGCATTAAATTTAATGAAAAAGGCTGCATCATTGTTAATGATGCAGAAAAGACTTCACGTGATTATGTATATGCAGGTGGAGACGTAGTAACAGGAAGCGCAACTGTTATTGAAGCAATGGGTGCTGGAAAGAAGGCGGCAAAAGCTATTGACGAGGCACTTTCTAAATAGTTAGTTTAAGGTAGTGGTGAGAAAATGTTTGTAGATGTAAAACATATGTATAAAAGGTATAAGATGGGCGATAGCGTTATTGTTGCTAACAATGATATTAATTTTTCATTTAATAAAGGTGAATTAGTTGTTATAGTTGGCCCGTCAGGAGCAGGAAAGTCAACTCTATTAAACATAATTGGAGGTATGGATACTGCTGATGAAGGAGAAATTCTAATTGATGGCAAAGACATACAAAAATACAATGAAAAAGAACTTACCACTTACAGAAGATATGATATAGGCTTTGTATTTCAATTCTACAATCTAGTTCAAAACTTAACATGTCTTGAAAACGTTGAACTTGCTAGTCAAATAGTAAAGGATGCAATTGACCCAATGCAAGTTTTGAAAGATGTTGGACTTGAAGATAGAGCCAATAACTTCCCGTCACAAATTTCTGGCGGAGAGCAACAAAGAGTTGCCATAGCAAGAGCTATTGCTAAAAATCCAAAACTTTTATTGTGTGACGAACCTACAGGCGCACTTGACTACCATACAGGTAAGAAAATATTAAAGTTATTACAAAGAAGAAGCTTGGAGGACGGCAACACAGTAGTTATTATTACACATAATAAAGCAATTACTCCAATAGCAAACAGAGTAATAGAAATTAATGACTCCAGAGTTAGAAATATGTACGTTAACGAAAATATTCAATCTATAGATGAAATAGAATGGTAGTGATTTTATGAAAAACTGCTTTATGGAAAGATATTTTAGAGAAGTTAAAATTCTCCAGGTAGATTCATATCTATCGTTTTATTGATTACTCTTGGTGTATTTGTTTATACAGGCCTAAAGTCAGTAGGTCCATTAATGAGAAAACCGCTGACACCTTTATTGACGAATCAAATTTAGCTGATTTATATTTGAATTCACAATTTTCATTAGAGGATAAAGATAAAGATATTATTAACTCTATATTAAATATAAAAGACATAGAGTATGTATATAGTGAAGACATGGTAGAGACTAAAAATGAGGCGATAGTAAGCATTGAGTCAATACCCGATAGAATATCAACTCCTAAACTTATTGAAGGTAGGATGCCTGAAAACATTAATGAGATAGTCATTGACGCATATCCTATAAAAGCTCTTTTAATATTGGTGATACATTAGAGTTTGAGAGCAAAATCTAAATTCGATTTTGAAAGCAAAAGATTTTAAAAATATAAATTTACTATAGTAGGAAAGGTCGTTTCTGCAGAAAATATGTCTACAGTTATGAAAGGTACTAGCAAGAAAGGCCTAGGAGATTATGACTTTTTGCTTATGTTCTCAAAGACGCTTTTAATGATACTGATGAGAGCAAAGCGAGAATACTTATAGACGGTATTAACGGTTTAAAACTACAGATAAAGAATATAAGGATATTGTTGGACTTAGCAGAAAGAAACTAATTACAGCTTTTAATGAAAGATCATTAGAAAATTTGAAAGCATTAAATCAGATATAAAAGAAAAGATAGATGAAGCTGATGAAAAGATATTAGATGCAGAAGAAAACTAAATGATGCTAAAATAAATTGGATGATGCAAATATTAAATTATCTGATGCAAGAAAGTCTTATAATGATGGTAAAAGAAAATATAATGAATCTATAAGTGATGCTGAAAAACACTTGCAGATAATAAGAAAACTTTAGATGATAGTAAAGAAACACTAGATAAAAATAAGGCTGATTTAGATGAAGGAAAACTAAATTAGACGAACTTAAATCTAAACTAGATGAACTTAAAGAGACATATGAAAGTTCTATGGCTGAGTATACTGCTAAAAAGAAGAGATGGATAAGGCCGTAGAGGCTATGTCTGCTTTGCCAGCATCAAGTATACCTGCAGATAAGTTGCAAGAGTTCAAGAAGGGCAAAGAAGAGTTAGAAAAGGCAAAACACAATTAGATGAGTTAAAAGAAAACATTGATAAGCTTGAAATAACATATAGAAAATAAAGCAAAGTATGACGAAGGCTTAATAAAATTAAATGAAGGCTATGATAAGTATAACGATGGTCTTGAAAAATACAATGAAGGTCAAAAAGAGTTTGAAGACAAAAAAGCTTCGGGACTAAGAGAATTAAAAGATGCAAAAAGAAAGATTTCTGATGGACAAAAAGAGTATGATGATGGTCTTAAAAATATAATTCTGAAAAGACAAAAGCCGATAAAAAGATAAAAGATGCAAAAAGTGATTTAGATGAAGCAAAAGAGTTCTTAAGAATATGAAGAGACCAACATATAACATTATAGACAGAGAAAATATTGAAGGTTTACAATTATTCTACGACTCTGGACATAGAATGGATATACTAGCTTTAGTGTTCCCAGCATTTTCTTCTTGATTGCATCAATCGTTGCTTTAACTGCACTTATGCGTATGGCGGAAGAAAGAAGAACACAAATTGGAACATTTAAAGCACTAGGTTACAACAACTTTGATATACAAAAATATTTGTTTTATGGATTTATAGCTACAACTATAGGTGTTATCATAGGTGTTGCACTAGGACAAAATATTTTAACTAAGATGGTATTTAGAACATACTCTGCATCTTTTACTCTTAAAAACCACTTGACTATTTTAATGTAAGATTCCCACTAATTAGTGCGATTATATCCTATGTTTCGATAGTTGTACCAGTAAGTTTAGTTTTAGCAAAGTATTTAAAGCAAAATTCTAGCAATTAATGAGACCAAAGGCTCCAAAAGCTGGATCTAAAATATTCTTAGAGAAAATTCCATTCTTCTGGAAGAAATTAAGCTTTTATACAAGGTAACATTCAGAAATACATTTAGGTATAAATCAAGGATGTTTATGACACTTTTAGGTGTTGCAGGTTGTATGAGTTTATTGTTCTTTGGTTTTGCAATACAAGGAGCCGTTGCACAAGTTATAGATAGACAATATGGCAGGATATTTAATTATGACATTATAGTTAATTATGATAAAGACTTCTCTAAATATCAACTTAAGGAATATACTAAATTTATCGACAACAATACAGATATTAAAGATAGAATGACTATTAGAACAGAAAGCCTTATTGCCGACACAGTTGATATGCCGGATCAAAATGTTGTTCTTATGGTTATAAATGATGAGGATAAATTTGATAATTATGTACACTTACTAAATAAAAAAAATAAAAGATAGAAATTCCTAAAGAAGGCATAATTATTAATAAAAGTTATTAGAGTCTATCCATAAAGAACCAGGCGATGACATAGAGCTTAGAGATTCAAACAATAAATATTACACAATGCATGTTGTTAACAGTAATGAAAACTATTTGGGACATTATGCATACATGAGTAAAGATTATTATGAGAAGCTTTTAATAAAAATATGAAGATAATGCAGACATAATCAAACTTAACTCAGACAATAAAGAACTTAAAGATAATTTTATTAAAATCTTAATAAAATTGACAGCGTTATGTATGTTTTGATGTATCTAAAACAATAAGTGTAGCAAATGACTGGCTATCTAATCTTAACTATGTAATATTACTTATTATACTTACCCATCAGCAACACTTGCTTTTGTAGTATTATATAATTTAAACAATGTTAACATATCTGAAAGAATCAGAGAGGTTGCAACTTTAAGAGTTTTAGGTTTCTATCCAAGAGAGCTAACAAGCTATATTTACAGAGACAATACTTCTGTCTACATTAGAATTTTACTTGGATATGCAGGAGGTATTGGATTAACGCATCTTATACTTGAATACATCACACCAAGCAATATTCAACTTGTATCAAATATTCAGTGGTATAACTATATAGTCTCAGCAGTTCTAACTTATTTATTTATATTTATGGTTATGCTTATAGTTCATAAAAGTTAAAGAAAACAGATATGGTTGGAGCACTGAAGGCTTATGAATAAGGTGATATTATGATAGAAAATTAAAAGCCTCTAGCCTTAGTTGGTCAGATAGGCATAGATATAGTATCGAGCATTGTTATTTCGTATCTTATCGGCTATGGACTGGATAAATTATTTAGGACGAATGGCGTATTTTCTATTGTTTTATTATAATAGGTGTAGCGGCAGGCTTTTACAATTTCTATAGAAGTGTTAAGTATTATTTTAAGAAGAAAGATAATAAAGAGAAAGATAATAAAGAGAAAATAATGATGAGAAATGATAAGGATTTTACGTTTAAGTATATAAGAGTAGCAGCAATCTTAGCTTTACTTTTAAGCTTAGCAATTTTAATACTTTATGGCTTAAGAAAGGATTTACTTTTGGGGCTATACTTAGGCACCTTAATAAGTATATTATTCTTTAGGTTAATGTATAGAAATGCTATGAAGGCTGTAGAGAAGGATGCACAATCAAGCAAGAGATTTACTACTAATAATTATTATTTAAGACTCATCATATATGGTTTAATATTATATGCAGCATATAAAATCCAAATTTTAATTTTATACAACTGCAATTGGCTTTACCATGATTAAATTTTCGATAATTATAGTTGAAGTGTTTAGGATTGGTAAATAATTTCACAAATCACTAGATTTGAATAAAGAAAAGGGGTAATAAGATGGAATTGTCGATAAGCTTTCAGATAGGTAAGAATGTATATTCGTTGACACCAAGCGTTATCAACTCTGTTATAGTTGTCATGGCTTTACTAGTATTTATTTTTATCGCTTATGGAAAGATAAAGAAAACCGACTATAAAGCTAGACCATCTGGACTAGTTAGCGTTCTAGAGCTTGCTGTAACATCAATAGATTCACTAATCGAACAAACTATGGGCAAGAACAGAGAAGGCTTTTCACCATACATTCTTAGCTTGATGATGTTTTTATTGACTTCAAATCTGATGGGTTTATTTGGATTTAAACCTCCAACATCAGATCTAAATGTTACACTCACATTAGCGCTAATAACTTTTGTTTTGATACATTATAACAAGATAAAAGTTAACGGCTTAAAAGATTCCATAAAAGGTTATTTCGAGCCAATCTTTATACTGTTCCCGATAAACATTATTGGTGATATTGCGCTTCCAATATCGCTTTCATTCCGTTTATTTGGTAATATTGTAAGTGGTTCGTTAATTATGGCTCTTGTATATGCTGCGCTAGGCTTTGTAAGTAATTTACTTACACCAATAGTAGCACCATGGTTTCACATCTACTTTGATGTATTCTCAGGTGTGTTGCAAACTTTCATATTCGCAATGATAACAATGATTTACATTGCAATGGGTATGGGACAAGAAGAAAATTAATTTTGAAAGGAGAAATTTTAAATGCAAGGAATTTCAGGTCACGATTTTATTTTAGGTATGTCAGCTTTAGGAGCTGGTATAGCAATGATAGCAGGTTTAGGCCCTGGTATCGGTCAAGGTATTGCAGCAAGTAAGGGTGCTGAAGCAGTAGGTAGACAACCAGAAGCTAAAGGTGATATCATTCAAACAATGATTTTAGGACAAGCTGTTGCCGAAACAACAGGTATTTATTCACTAGTTATTGCCCTAATTCTTATCCTAGTTAAGCCTTTAGTATAGTTTATTATGGAAGGCTTAAATGTAAGCGTTGACTTTAATTTAGTCAATATGCTTGTTCAGCTTACAGCCACTCTCGTTTTATATTTCATTTTGCGTAAATTTTTATACTATCCTATAAAAGATTTACTAAAGAAAAGACAAGATTATATAATGAAGAACATTGAAGATAGCGAGAAAAATAATTTGAAGTCTCAAGTAGCATTAAGAGACTATGAGCTTAAATTGAAAGAAGCGAAAAAGGAAGCAAACGATATTGTTGATCAAGCAAAGAAGAGAGCAGATGATATCGTTAATAAGTCTGTTAGTGATGCTAAAGAAGAGTCTAGAAAAATTATGGAGAAAGCTGATAAAGAACTTGCTAATAAAAAGTCAATGGCAATGGATGAATTAAAAGGCGATATGGTAAATATTGCTATTTTAGCTGCAGAAAAACTAATTGGTGAGAATATTAGCACAAAGAAAGACAAGGATATCATAGAAAAGTCTATAGAAGAAGTAGGTAATGGACAATGGAAGAATTAGCTACTACTTTATATGCAAAGTCTATGTTTGAAGCATCTAAAGAAGATGATTGTCTTAAATTAGTTTATGAGGAGCTAAATTTAATTAAAGAAACTATTGATTCAAATCCTAGATTGATGGAAGTATTTAATCACCCTTTACTATCAAAAATGAGAAAAGGAAATTATTAAAGATATATGAAAAGAATATATCAAAATTAACAATGAACTTTTGCTCGTTTTAATTGATGCCAAAAGATTTGATATCATATCATCAGTAATAGATGAATTTAATAATTTATATGATATTGATAATAATATTGTAAATGGAACGATTATTACTAAAACAAATTAAGTGATGAAGAAATCAAAAATATGAAGAGAAATTGACAGCTTCATTAAAAGCACATGTAAAATTAAGCAATATTTTAGATGAGACTTTATTAGGTGGGGCTATTGTTAAAATCGGTGATAAACTTATCGATTCAACATTAAAAGGTCAATTGAATGAATTAAGAAAAGAATTAATAAATAATAGTGAGGTGAGTATCTAAATGGGGTTAAAACCAGAAGAAATTAGCTCAGTTATAAAAATTTAATCAAAATTATGACAAAAATTAGATACGGTTGAAGTTGGATCTATTATTGAAGTTGGTGACGGTATTGCCAGAGTTTACGGACTTGACAATGCTATGGCTGGTGAACTACTAGAACTACCTGGCGGCGTTTATGCTATGGCATTAAACCTTGAGCAAGATAATATTGGTTGCGTGCTTTTAGGTAGTGATAAGAACTTAAAAGAAGGAGATCCAGTTAAAAGAACTGGGAGAATCGTGGAAGTTCCAGTAGGCGAAGCGCTTATTGGTAGAGTTGTAAATTCACTAGGTCAAGCTATAGATGGCAAGGGTAAGATTGAAAGCAATAAGTTCAGACCTATAGAAGCTAATGCTCCAGGCATTATTGATAGAAAATCAGTATCTGAGCCGTTACAAACTGGTATCAAAACTATTGACTCCATCATCCCTATAGGTAGGGGACAAAGAGAGTTAATTATAGGCGACAGACAAACAGGTAAGACTGCTATCGCCATCGATACAATAATAAATCAAAAAGATCAAGATGTAATATGTATATACGTCGCAATCGGTCAAAAGAACTCGACTGTAGCTCAATTAGTAAATGTGCTTGAAGAACATGGTGCGATGGACTACACTATAGTAGTCAGTTCATCAGCAAGTGAATTAGCACCACTACAATATATTGCTCCATATGCAGGAACTGCTATGGCTGAAGAATTTATGTATGCAGGTAAAGACGTACTTATCATATATGATGACTTATCAAAGCACGCAGTTGCATATCGTTCAATGTCTCTATTGCTTAGAAGACCACCAGGACGTGAAGCTTACCCAGGTGACGTTTTCTATCTACACTCAAGACTACTTGAAAGATCAGCAAAACTATCTGATAAGTTAGGTGGAGGATCTATAACAGCTCTTCCTATCATAGAAACACAAGCTGGAGATATTTCAGCTTATATACCAACAAACGTTATTTCCATAACTGATGGACAAATATTCCTTGAAGGACAATTATTCTTCTCAGGACAAAGACCAGCTGTTAATGCAGGTTTATCTGTATCTCGTGTTGGTGGAGCTGCACAAATCAAGGCTATGAAGAAAGTTTCAAGCGGTATTAAACTAGAACTTGCTCAATACAGAGAATTGTTAGCATTTGCGCAATTTGGTTCTGAGCTTGATAAAGATACTGCAGATAAACTAAATCATGGTCAAAGGATTATGGAAATACTAAAGCAAGCACAATATAAACCTTTAAAAGTCGAAGAAGAGGTTATGATTTTATTCGCTGTTACTAACAGATATCTTGATGATATTCCTGTTGACAGAGTTAAAGCATTTGAAAAGATTTCTTAGAATATATGGAAAACACTTCAAGCGAAACTGCTAAGAAAATTCTTGAAAAGAAAGAATTAACTGACGAAATAAAAGAAGAGCTTAAACTTAAGATAGAAGAATTTAAAAGACTTTTAACTAGAGGTTTATTATGGCTGAACAAAGTAAAGAAATTAAAAGAAGAATTAAAAGTGTATCTAATATAAAGCAAATCACTAGAGCCATGGAATTAGTATCTACTTCAAAACTTCGTAAATCTAGACAAAACTTGAGCTTACAAGGCCATATTATAACACTGTTGAATCAAGTATTAGAGATACTTGCTAATACAAAGGGTGTTAGATATGATTTATTAGAGAAGAGAGAAGTAAAGAACAGACTTATAATTGTTTTAACATCAGACAGAGGCTTAGCTGGCGGTTATAACATCAATGTTATAAGAAAGGCTGAGTCATATGTAGAAGATAAGATTGGAACTAAGTTTATACTAGTTGAGGTTGAAGCAAGAGAGTATTTCAAAAGAAGATACAGTGGCATAGTGGAAGAATTTTCATATATTTCAGAAGAACCTTCATTTAACAATGCTGCAAAGATTGGTAACATCTGTTATGATTTATATAAAAGAAAGAAATTGATGAAGTACTATTAGTTTATACTCATTTTCTACTGTACTTAGCTTAGTGCCTAGTATGGTTAAACTGTTACCAGCCGAATCAATAGATAAAATGGCAATATGGAAAACAGACTTATTGAGTATGAACCATCTGCTGAAGAAGTTTTAAACAGATTAGTAAAGGATTATATATCCATAACTATATTTGGAGCTATGATTGAATCAGCAGCTTCAGAACAAGCATCTAGAAGAAACTCTATGAAGAATGCTACTGATAATGCTAATGATATGCTTGAGAGTTTGTCTTTAAAATTTAACAGAGCAAGACAAGCTCAAATTACACAAGAAATTACTGAGATTGTCTCAGGTGCAAATGCATTAAATTAGAAGGGGTGAAATTATGGAAAATCAAAATATTGGTAAAGTTGTACAAATAATTGGACCGGTTCTTGATATAAGATTTAAACAAAATTCTCTACCTAACCTTCTTAACGCGATTAAAATTGATCTTAATGGAAAGCCTCTTATAGCTGAAGTAAGTCAACACATAGGCGATGACATAGTTAGATGTATTTCAATGTCATCAACTGACGGATTAGTAAGAGGTGCTGAGGCTTTAGATACAGGAAGTCCTATTAAGGTGCCTGTTGGAGATAAAACATTAGGAAGACTATTTAATGTTTTAGGTGAGAATATTGACGAAGATCCTAAGTCTAAATATGATAGATATGACCCAATACACAGACAAGCACCTACTTATGATGAACAAGTCACAACAAGAGAAGTTTTTGAAACTGGTATAAAAGTTATAGACCTTATTGCTCCATATGCAAGAGGTGGTAAGATAGGTCTATTTGGTGGTGCCGGTGTAGGTAAGACAGTATTAATACAAGAGTTAATAAATAATATCGCTAAGGAGCATGGTGGACTTTCTGTTTTTGCGGGAGTTGGAGAAAGAACTAGAGAAGGTAATGACCTTTACTACGAAATGAAAGAGTCTGGAGTAATTAATAAGACTGCACTAGTATTCGGTCAAATGAATGAACCACCAGGAGCAAGAATGAGAGTTGCTTTAACAGGCTTAACTATGGCTGAGTACTTCAGAGATGAAAAACATCAAGACGTGTTGCTATTTATCGATAATATCTTTAGATTTACTCAAGCAGGTTCAGAAGTATCAGCACTACTAGGAAGAATGCCATCGGCTGTAGGTTATCAACCAACACTAGCTACTGAGATGGGTCAATTGCAAGAGAGAATCACATCTACAAAGAATGGATCAATCACATCTGTACAAGCTGTTTATGTTCCTGCCGACGACTTAACAGACCCTGCACCAGCGACAACATTCACACACCTTGATGCGACTACAGTGCTTTCACGTTCGATTTCAGAATTAGGTATATATCCAGCTGTAGATCCACTAGATTCAACATCAAGAATATTGGACCCACAAGTAGTTGGAGAAAAACACTATGAAGTTGCTAGACGTGTTCAAGAGATACTACAAAGATACAAAGAACTTCAAGATATCATCGCAATACTTGGTATGGATGAATTATCTGAAGATGATAAATTAACTGTTGCTAGAGCAAGAAGGATACAAAGATTCTTGTCACAACCGTTCTCAGTTGCAGAGCAATTCACAGGTATAGAGGGTCAATATGTTCCTATAGCTGAAACTATTAGAGGTTTTGAAGAAATACTTGATGGTAAGCACGATGATTTACCAGAATCAGCATTCTTGTTTGTTGGAACAATTGATGATGCTGTTAAAAAAGCTGAGAGTATGAGGCAAAATAATGACTAAATTATATCTTAAGGTTGTTACACCTGATAAATTGTTTTTTGAAGGCGATATAGATATGCTTGTCGCTAGAACAATTGAAGGAGACGTAGGAATACTTCTTAATCACTCTCCCTTGGTAACAATACTTGATATTGGTAGACTTGTTATTAAAGATGGAGATGAAAGAAAAGTTGCAGCTTGTGCTGGTGGTTATATTGACGTGAGAAATAACAATATAACTGTTGTATCTGACGCTTGTGAGTGGGAAGATGAGATAGACATCAACAGAGCTGAAAGAGCAAAGGAAAGAGCAAGCAGAAAACTAGAGGACAAAGACACAGATACATTCAAGGCAGAGCTTGCACTTAAGAAGGCAATCAACAGAATTAATGTTGGAAATAAAAATTATTAAGAGAAGGTAGCGTTTGCTACCCTCTTTTTTGAAAGAGGAGGAAGAATATGAAGTGGGATTTATCCGCATATTACAAATCATTTAGTGATCCTAAGTACAAAGAAGATTATGAGAAAATTTTAAAAGAAATTAAAGATCTAAATTCTTTTATAAGTAATAATTTTGATGATAAAAAGAAAGTTTTACTTAAATATGTAGACAAAGCTAATATCATTGATAATTATGCAGCAAGATTATTTGGATATGTATCGTTAAATTTAAGCGAAAACGTTAACAATAAAGAAGCACTTAATGAAAAGTCTAAACTAATAACTGTTCGCAGAGAGTTTATTGAGCTTAGTGTAATTTTTGACAAATTTTTAAAGAGCATTGATGATATAAACAAGATTATTGATGAAGAGGATACTCTAAAAGAATATAGATTTATATTAAATGAGGGATGTGAAAATGCAAAGCACTCTCTTAGTGATGATGTAGAGATTGCTGTTGCTCGTATAAAAGAAACAGGTTCATACGAGTGGAACAGACTTCATTCTAATTTAACTAGTAAAGTTACAAGCAAAGTAGAATTTTCTGATGGAGATGTAAAGGAAATAAATTTACCAGCAATTAGAAACTTACAATATGAAGACGATAAAGACCTTAGAAGAAGAAGTTTTATAGCCGAAGAAGAGTGCTATGACAAAATTAGAGACTCAATAGCAATGTCACTTAGCTCAATAAAGGGCGAAGTAATAAATGAATGTGAATTAAGAGGATATGAAAGTCCATTAGCAAAAACTCTTATAGATTCAAGATTTGACAGAGAAATTCTTGATGCAATGTGGTCATCAGTTAGAAAGTATTTACCAGATTTTGTTAAGTACTTTAAAAGAAAAGCTAAATTACTTGGCTATGATAAGCTTCCTTACTATGAAACATTTGCTCCAGTAGGTAAGGGCAGTATCACTTATACATTCGAAGAAGCAAAAGACTTCGTTATCAAACAATATTATTCATTCTCAGATAAGTTAGGAGACTTTGCTAAACATGCCTTTGAAAATAATTGGTTAGATACAGAACCTAGAGAAGGTAAAGTGGGCGGCGCTTTCTGCTCAAGCTGCTCAGCTATAAAAGAATCAAGAGTTTTAGCTAACTTTGGTGGCACATTTGATTCAATGATTACCTTTGCACATGAACTAGGTCACGCTTACCACGGAAGAGTTATATTCCAAGAAGCGCCAATCAATCAAGACTATACTATGCCAATAGCAGAGACTGCATCGATATTTGCTGAGACAATAACTTATAACGCTGCACTTAAAGATGCAAAGAACAATGATGAGAAGATATTTATACTTGAAAATATTATATCAGGAGCAGCACAAACAGTTGTTGATATATATTCAAGATTCTTGTTTGAAGATGAAGTGTTTAGAAGAAGAAAAGATGGTGCTTTAGATGCAGATGATTTCGATGAGATTATGATGAATACACAAAAAGAAGCATTTAAAGATGGACTAGATCCAGAAAAGTTAAACAAAGGCATGTGGATATGCAAGTCCCACTACTACAGTAGCGGACTTGGTTATTATAACTTCCCATATTGTTTTGGACTTTTATTTGCAAGAGGCTTATACAGTATATAAGAAGGAAGGAGATGCCTTCATAGAAAATATGATACACTTCTAAGAAATACAGGCAAGATGAGTATTAAAGATTGCTGTAAATCAGTTGGCATAGATGTTACTAAAGAAGAATTCTTTGACGCATCACTAGAAACTATAAAGAAAGAAATTGATGAGTTTTAAAATTAACTGAATAAAATTATTAAACAAATATTATTAAACCTCTTTACTAAATTAAGTAGAGAGGTTTTTACATAAAATTTACACAATACATATTTATATTTAATATATAATAATTATAATAAGCACAAGAAAGGGAGAATTCCATGAAAAATTTTAAATTCTTTGTATTAATTTTAGTGCTTGCTATCTTTGTATCAAGTTTCTCATTCCTAGGTGAAAGAAGCTTTGCTGAAAGTAAAATTCTAAAAAGCTAAGTATGTATTTTGTTTATAGGTGATGGTATGGGGCTGCTCAAGTAAATGCTGCACAAATCTACACTGGAGACAAAAAGAAAGTAGAGATAAAACCATTAGAGTTTTATAAGTTTCCAACAGTTGGTCTTGTTAATACAGAAGACTCTACAAGCTTTTGTCCAGACTCAGCTTCAACCGCCACAGCTATAAGCTCAGGTAATAAAACTCATTCCGGTGTTATAGGTAAGACAAGTGATCTTCAAAAGAATGTTACTACTGTTGCTGAAAAGATGAAGGCTCAGGGCAAAAAGATAGGTATTATATCAACTGTAACACTAAACCACGCAACTCCTGCAGCATTTTATGCTAATGTTACTTCTAGAAAACAATATTATGAAATAGGTAAGCAAATGGCGACGAGTGGATTTGACTATTTTGCTGGAGGATCACTAGCTCATAGAACTGGTGATGACAAGAAGAAAAAAGAAAAAGATCTTTATGATATTTTAAAAGCAAGCGGCTACACAGTAACTGAAACAAAGAAAGATTTTGAAAAGATTAACAAAAATACTGGGAAAGTATTTGCAGTTACTGAAAGAATTCAAGATGATGGTGCTATGCCGTATACACTAGATCAAAAGAAAGGCGATATGACTTTAAGAGATACGCTTAGAAAAGCCATAGAAGTGCTTGACAATGACAAGGGATTCTTTATCATGGCAGAAGCTGGTAAAATTGACTGGGCATGCCATGCAAACGATGCACTCTCATCAATACACGAAGTACTTGCACTTGACGATGCAGTTCAAGAAGCTATTGCATTTTATAAAAAGCATCCAGATGAAACACTAATCCTAGTTACTGCCGATCATGAAACAGGCGGACTAAGCCTTGGTTATCAAGGAACAGGATATGACACTCATTTTGAAATATTTGACAAACAAAATTAAGTTATGTTGAATTTGACAAGAAATTTGAAGAATTAAAGAAAATAATAAAATCTTAACTTTGAGGATGCATTAAATTTAGTTAAAGAATCATTTGGACTAATAGTTAAGGATAAGAACACTAATAAGGAAGATGAATTATTTGTGCTAAATGATTATGAACTTGCGAAATTGAAAACAGCTTTTGCAGAATCAATGAAAGACAAAGATAAAAGAACTAAATCTATTGAAACAAATTTATTATATGGTGGATATAATCCATTTAGCGCAACGCTAACACATATAATCGATAATAAAGCTGGTATTGGCTGGTCAACATTTGCTCATACAGCTGTGCCAGTGCCTATATACGCACTAGGCGCAACAGCAGAATTATATGAAGGAACATATCATGATAGTGAAATTTATAGTAAACTTATGGAATCTTTAGGAGCAAAATAATAAAACTTAATAAATAAAATTAGCTTACACATTAAAATAGGGAGCCGAAGCTCCTATTTTTATGTTTATTATTTAATAAATAACTTTATGAAATACTTTTTACCTTTTTAATTAAAAGCTCGCCATCTTTAAAGTCATCTAGTGTAATAACTTTACCAGCATCACTTTCTTTTCACCATTTAGAAGTATACCTCCTTGACTAATAAGTTGTCTTGCTTCTGAGTTTGATTTAGTAAGGTTAAGCTTTTTTAATAAGTTTAGTAGACCAATACCATCTTCAAATAACTTTTTATCCATAGTAGTGCTTGGAATGTTTTCTGAATTAGCAGATCCACTAAATAGAGCACGGCTAGCTTCTAAAGCTTTGTCTGCATCTTCTTTACTGTGAACGTCCTTTGTAATTTCATATGCAAGTATTTCTTTTGCTTTATTTATTTCGTTGTCTTTTAGCTTAGCTAATTCATTTATCTCTTCCATTGGAAGCATAGTAAGAAGCTTTAAGAACTTAATAACATCTCTGTCATCAACATTTCTGAAGTATTGGAATAATTCGTAAGGAGTAGTTTTATTTCTATCAAGCCAAACAGCGCCCGAAACAGTTTTACCCATCTTAACTCCATCAGCATTTGTTAATAGTTTTAGAGTCATTACGTAGGCTTGCTTACCTTCAAGTTTGTTTATAAGCTCAGTTCCTTCAAGCATGTTAGCCCATTGGTCTGATCCACCAACTTGTAGAATACAGCCATATTTTCTATATAACTCAACGAAGTCATAAGCTTGCATTAGCATGTAGCCCATCTCAAAGAATGTTAAACCTGATGAAATTCTGTTTTTGTAGCAATCATAAGCAAGCATCTTAGATACGTTGAAGTTAACACCTATATCTCTCATAAAGTCTAGGTATCTTAGGTCACGAAGCCAGTCTTTATTGTCTACGTGTATTGCTTTGCCATCTTTAAAGTCAATGAATCTTGATAACTGATCAACGAAGATTCTAGCATTTTCGTTAATAGTTTCCTCAGTAAGAAGTTTTCTCATATCTTGTTTACCTGAAGGGTCTCCAATCATAGTTGTTGCACCACCAGTTAAGCATATAGCTCTATGTCCAGCAGCTTGTAGGTGTTTCATAACCATAAGTGTTATGTAGTGGCCAATTGTTAATGAGTTGGCAGTTGCGTCATATCCAGTATAAAATGTTATTTTTCTTTATCTAATAATTTTCTTAAGTCATCTTCATAGTTACAATTGTCGATGTAACCTCTTTCTTTTAACACGTCAAAACGTTCATAAAATCACTCCTTTAAATTGCCTTGATTATAACATAAATATAAATCTTTTGTCAATCTATAGGCATGAAAAAAGATGGACCCAAAGTCCACCTTTGCCGTTTTCAAACTATAGTACTTCTGTGTTTTCCCATAAGCCATGGATGTTGCAGTAGCTTAGTGCAAGTAAAGTACCCTTTGCATTCGCTTTAAGCTTTACGCCCATAGATGGTTCAGTAAATAGATCTAATTCACCGTGAGCTGATGCTACATAACTTGCTACTTCAACTGGAACTTGCTTTCCTTCAGGTACGAAGAATAACTTCATCCATGCTATGTGATGTTCAAGTGTATTAGGATGAGCTATTTCATCTCCAACACTTACGCATACCTTTAATGCGTCTGCTTCTTTTGCTACGTGAATAACTGGAACGTGTTTTTCGCTCTTCCAGTCAGCGCTTTTAATTAATTCTGATAATTTCATATTATCAAACCCCCTTGTCACACTATATATACCCAATCAAATTTATTTAACACATATATTGTATAATTAATGATATTTTACATATTAATATTGAGAAGTGCTGTATTATATGTTATAATTATTTTGGAAGTGATATTATGTATGAATTAATTGCAACTAGTTCATTTGGACTAGAGGCGATAGTTAAAAGAGAACTGAATGATTTAGGTTTAGAAGTTACTAAAACAGATAATGGGCACATTTATTTTAATGGAAGTGACATCGATATAGCAAGAGCAAATATTAATCTAAGGTGTGCTGATAGAGTACTTATAAACTTGAAGAGCTTCAAGGCAGAGAGCTTTGAAGAACTTTTTGATGGCATATATGAGCTTCCATGGAATGAAATTTTAGATGAAGATTCTAATTTTATTGTTGAAGGAAGATCTCATAAGTCAAAACTATTTTCAATATCTGACTGTCAAAGGATAACTGAGAAGGCGATCATTAAAAAGCTTCAAACAAAACATGAAATAAGTAGGTTTTCAAAGTCTTCTCATAGACACAGACTTGAGATTTCGCTACTTAATGATATTGCAAGCATAACTCTTGACACATCAGGTGAGAGCCTTCACAAAAGAGGATATAGAGACATGCAAGGCGCAGCTCCTCTTAAGGAGACTATGGCTGCTGCTTTAGTTAAGCTATCGTTTTATAATAAGGAAAGACCGTTTTTAGATCCATTCTGTGGTTCTGGAACTATAGCTATAGAAGCGCTTTTGCAAGCAAGAAACATAGCTCCTGGATTAGATAGAAACTTCGATAGTATGAATTTTAAGTTTATCAACAAAGATTTGTATAAAAAAGCCAAGATGGAAGCGATGGAGAAGATTGACTACAAATCAAAGGTATATATAGACGCAAGTGATATTTCCCATAAGTCTATCGCTATAGCTAAGCACAATCTTGAAAATCTCGGTTTAAGTGATGACATACGCTTCTTCGTTAAAGACTTTAGAGATGTAGACATTAAGAATAATTATGGTGTTATGATAACAAATCCACCATATGGTAAGCGTTTAGAGGAAGATGACTTGAGAAAACTCTATAGTGACTTTGGTAAGAAGATTAAGAATTTAGACACATGGTCTGTGTATGTGTTAACATCTTATGAACAGATTGAAAGAGATTTTGAAAGAAAGGCTGATAAGAATAGAAAGCTATACAATGGCAGTTTAAAGACATACTACTACCAATTTTATGGCAAAAAGCCTGAGAAATAGGAGCTGATATTTTGAAGAATGAAAGAAAAGATGAAATATTAGACAAGATACTCTCCGTAGAAGTTCTTGATGCAATGGCTGACTGGGTAAAGGTAGTTAATATTAATGGCAAGATTCTTTATGCTAATCAATCATTAAAGGACGCTGTTGGCTATGATCCAACAGGTATGAACACTGATGAATTGGATGATTTTCTAAAGCTTGACACAAGTGAGACAGCAAGTGCTATAGAAAAGAATGAGATAATTCAAAAAGAACTAAATATTGGCGAGAATTATTATCAAGTTAAGTGCTCGCCTATATATGATGATAAAATGAACCCTGTTGCCATAGTAGAGGTCTTTAGAGATGTTACAAGAGAAAGAGTTCTTGAGCTTCAACTTATACAAAGCAACGAAAATGTTTTTCACGATATGGAAATCACTAAGAGAATTCAAAAGAACATACTTCCGACAAAGACTAAGCATAAGAACATTGCCATAGACTACTTATATGAAGCAACTGAAACGCTATCAGGAGATATGTTTGATATCTTTGAGATAGAAAAGGACATATATGTAATTTATATTGCAGATGTTGCGGGCCACGGCATTGCTGCATCTATGCTTACAATGTTTATAAGGCAGACTGTTAGAAACTTAAACAAAGATAATTATGAACCAAAAAAAGCGCTTAAGTACATAAGCGATAAGTTTTTGGAACTAACATTGCAAAGTGACAGATATATAACACTTTTCTATGGAGTGTATTATGCAAAGACTGAAGATTTTGTTTATGCAAACGCTGGTCACAATTCTATGCCAATAATTTTTAACGATAACAATATTTCTGTATTGGAAGCAAAGGGTAGACCAATAATGAGCATAGACTTGGGAAGTGATTATGAAGTCAAAAAAACTAAGTTAAGAGCAGGAGATAAGCTTCTACTATACACAGATGGTATAGTTGAGAGTAAAAATGTTCATGGCGAAGAATTTGGGCTAGATAGATTAATAACAACAATACTTTCTAAGCCAAATAAGCTTCTTAAAGCGATTGATATAGCGGTTCTTCAGTATGCATTCGGAGATCAAAGAGATGACTTCGCAATGCTCTTAGTTGATATAGATAATATACAATAAAAGCAAAAGCTCTTCTTAAGCAAGAAGAGCTTTTAATATGTCTTGATATACTTTTTCTTTCTCAATATCATGAAGCAAATCATGTTTTAGGTTCTCATACTCATACATCTCTAAGTTATCAATACCATTGCTTCTTAAAAGTCCATACATTTGTTTTATGCCAGTGTCGTAGTTCGATAGTGGATCTTTCTTTCCAGTGAATAGATATATTGGTAAGTCCTTTGGAATATAATCTAAGCTCTCTTTTCTATTAGCCTTATCTGTGCCGTGAATAATCATTTGGAAGAAGCCGTTACTATATTCAAAGATACACAAAGGATCATTTAAAAACTTTGCATTTTCTTCTGAATCTGATGTTAGCATATTATCTTTACTAGCCTTATATAAAGTCAAAGGCTTTTTTATTAAGAGCTTCGTTCTTACCATCGTAACCTTCTTTGGCAAGAGCAAGCTTTAAAAACAATTTAAATAATTTATTTACAAATATTGGGCTTTTAATGCATGATAAAAGTAATAACTTATCTATATAGTCACCAAACTTATATGCATAAGTCCTGGCAAGTATAGATCCCATGGATTGACCAATCATAGCTAGTTTTTTATCAGGATTTTCCTTTCTAATTATAGTGTTTAATACATCGATATCATCAACCATTTTCATCCAAGCGTTTGTATATGGAACAAGACCTAAATGTTCTTTGTCCACAGCACTCATGCCATGTCCTCTTAAGTCTAAAGCATAAACAGAAATGCCGTTAGCTTGGAGAAACTTAGCAAACTCATCATACCTCATAGCGTGATCATGCATACCATGGATTATTTCAACACACATTTTAGGGTTTTCAACTTTCCACTCTAAATACTTGATCTTTTATTATCTTTTGCAGTAAATTCTAAATAATTCTTTTCCATTTTCTCACCTATAAATATATTACTTCTCCTTGCAAACATTATACTATATTTATATTTAATATTCAATAATTATTATCATTTAAAGTAATATATGATATAATACAAGTAAACAGATAGATTGGAGGTAATATGATGAAATATACATTAGAAGTATGCACTGACTCATTTGAATCAACACTCATAGCACAAAGAGCAGGAGCTGATAGAGTAGAATTAATAGCATCAACTGTCTTAGGCGGTATTACACCTTCTTATGGATTGTGTAAGAAGGTACTTAACGAGCTAGATATACCTTTTGTTGCAATGATAAGACCTAGACAAGCAGGCTTCTCATATTCAAAGTATGATTTAGATGTTATGAAAGAAGATATCATAGCACTTAAAGAGCTTGGAGTGCAAGGTTTTGTTTTTGGTGTTTTGAATGATGACGGAAGCATCAATATGAAGGCAAATGAGTATCTACTTAAATACTGCGAAGGCATGGACAATGTTTTTCATAGAGCGTTCGATATAGATCCAAACTTAGATGCTAATTGCAAAAAGCTTATAGAACTTGGCTTTAAACGTGTATTAACTAAGGGCGGAGATAATAAAATCACAGATACTTATAAAATTATTAATTCATTATATGAAAATATTACGATAAATTAGAGTTTATCACAGGCGGAGTAAGAGAATAACATTGATTTTATTAAAGCTAAGTTGCATGTAGATCAATTGCACATATCATCAAATAAAGTTTTTATTGATAAATCTACGTTAGCAAATAAAAAGCTTTTCTTTGGAACTAATCCAAATGAAGATGAAGGAACATATTATTTGGCAGATGAGGAGTATTTGAAACGAATAATAAAGTCATTTAGATAACTATGACAAAAATTTAACAATTTGATTTGCAAGTAAAAAATAAGATGTTGCAAAAATATTTAAAAAGCACGCATTTTTAAGTCATAATTGACAGATTTTGAAAATTAACATTAAATTTATTCATTGCAAGTAAAGCGCCGTAAAAAATGAGTTTTTACTATTTAAAATTATATGTTTATATGATAAAATGAGAATATAATTCAAATAGGAGGAGTACAATGAAAGAAAAAAATGGTAAGACAATCATCCTAGGGGTAATTGGATCAGATTGTCACGCAGTTGGATTGACTATATTAGACCACGCTTTTAATAATGCTGGCTTTAACGTAGTTAACATAGGTGTTTTATCACCTCAAGAAGACTTCATCAACGCAGCTGTTGAAACTAAAGCGGACCTAATCTGTGTATCATCACTATATGGTCAAGGAGAGATAGACTGCAAGGGCATGAGAGAAGCATGTGATGAAGCAGGTCTTAAAGACATACCACTTTATGTTGGAGGCAACATAGTTGTTGGTAAACAAAAGTGGGAAGAAGTAGAACCTAGATTTAAAGCTATGGGCTTTAACAGGGTTTATCCACCAGGAACTAGTCCTGAAGTTACAATTGCAGATATGAAAAAGGACTTAGGAATTAATTAAATGAAAGCATATCTTTTTATCGATTTTGGAAGCACATTTACAAAATTAACTCTAATAGATATTGAAAAAGAAGAAATCATAGCAACTGCCAAGAGTTATACAACTGTTGAGACTGATGTTGCTATTGGATATCACAATGCTTATAAGGATTTAATGTCAAAGGTCGATGGCGATGTAGAAATTATTAAGAAGCTTGCTTGCTCTTCAGCGGCAGGAGGCTTAAAGATTGCAGCCATAGGTCTAGTACCAGAGCTTACTGCAGAAGCAGCAAAGAGAGCAGCCTTAGGAGCAGGCGCTAGAGTTATTAAGACATATTCATATAAGATGAACTCTCATGAGATTGAAGAGCTAAGGGATTCAAACGCAGATATGATTTTGTTAGCTGGAGGAACTGACGGAGGCAATACAGAAGTAATTCTACATAATGCACAATCAATTGCTGATATTGGTATTACTAAACCAGTTGTAGTTGCAGGAAATAAGAGTAGCTATGATGAAATTGAAAAGATATTTGCAGATAAAGTGGAATATAGACTTACTGAAAATGTAATGCCTAAACTTAACGAAATCAATGTTAATCCTGCAAGAGAAACAATTAGAGACATATTCATGGAAAGAATTACAAAAGCCAAGGGCATGACACACATTGAGGATGACATCTCGGGCATATTGATGCCTACACCACAAGCAGTTTTAAAGGCGGCAGAAGCTTTTAGTTTAGGAACACCTGATGAAGATGGCGTTGGTGATTTAGTAGTTGTTGACATAGGGGGCGCGACAACAGATATTCACTCTATAGCAGATGGCGCACCATCAAAACCTGGTGTTATATATAGAGGTTTGGAAGAACCACTTTCAAAGAGAACTGTTGAAGGTGACCTTGGTATGAGATACTCATCAGAGAGCGTATATGAAGCATCTGGTTTAAGGATGATAAAGAAGTACTTAGATATCAGCGGATATGATGTAGAAGAAGAATTTAAAAAGAGATACAATCACACTGATTTGGTTTTCACCGATGAAAAAGAAATTAAGTTCGATGAAATGATGGCAAAGATTTGTGTTGACATATCAATGAAAAGACACTGCGGCTATGTAGAAGCTGTTTATTCACCTCTAGGAACAATGTATCAACAAGTAGGTAAGGACCTAACTGAGCTAAAGCATATGATTGGTACTGGAGGTATACTAGTTAATTCAGAACATCCAGAAGAAATACTAAAGGCTGGACTTTATGATCAGGAAGATTTAAACTCATTAAAGCCTAGATATCCTGAATTTTCAGTAGATAAACATTATATACTTTCAGCTATGGGTTTATTAACAATGATTGATAAAAACATGGCAGTTAGAATGATGAAGAAATATATAGTTATATAGGGGGAAGCTATGAAAGTAGAAAATAAAAGATGGACTGATGAAGAATTTTTTGCGGAGCGTGAAAAAGTTCTTAAACAATGGCCCACAGGAGCAGAGGTTGATTCACAAGAAGCAATTGACTTTTTAAAGAAGGTTCCTGAAGAGAAGAACTTTGCCGATGTGATGGCAAAGGCAAAAAAAGAAGGCAAAACACTAGCACAACCAAGAGCCGGAGTTGCTCTAATCGATGCTCACATAGAATTATTAACATTCTTAACTGATCAAGGTGGAGCAGACTTATTGCCATCAACAATTGACTCATACACAAGACAAAATAGATACGATGAATGTGAAGTTGGTATTAAAGAATCATTAAAAGCAGGAAGATCATTATTAAATGGTTTCCCAGCAGTTAACCACGGAGTTAAAGGCTGTAGAATGGTTTATGCTGCTGTTTCTAAACCTCTTCAAGCAAGACATGGTACACCAGATTCAAGATTGCTTTCTGAAATCATTCACGCAGGTGGATTCACATCAAATGAAGGTGGAGCTATAAGCTACAACGTTCCATATGCAAAATCTGTTCCTATAGATAAATGCTTACATGACTGGCAATATTGTGACAGACTAGTAGGTTTCTATGAAGAAAATGGTGTACACATCAACAGAGAACCATTTGGACCACTTACTGGTACACTTTGTCCACCATCAACATCAAACGCAGTTGCTATAGTAGAAGCTTTGCTAGCAGCTGAACAAGGCGTTAAAAACATAACTGTTGGCTACGGTCAATGCGGTAACTTAATTCAAGACGTAGCAGCAATTAGATCACTTGAAGAACAAGTTAATGAATACTTAAAGAAATTTGGATATAACGATGTATTAATAACTACAGTATTCCACCAATGGATGGGCGGTTTCCCTCAAGATGAAGCTAAAGCATTTGGTGTTATATCTTGGGGTGCTGCAACTGGTTCATTAGCAGGAGCTACAAAAGTTATCGTTAAGACACCTCACGAAGCTATTGGTATTCCAACTAAGGAAGCAAACGCAGAAGGTATTAGAGCTACTAAGATGGTTCTTAATATGACAGAAGGTCAATTATTACCAGAAGGTAAAGAATTAAGAGCGGAAATTGAACTAATAAAAGCAGAAACAAGATGTATTATAGAAAAACTATTTGAATTAGGTAAGGGTGACTTAGCTGTTGGTACTGTAGAAGGCTTTGCACAAGGAGTTATGGACGTACCATTTGCTCCATCTAAGTACAATGCAGGAAAGATGATGCCAGCTAGAGATAATAACGGTGCTGTTAGATATCTATTCACTGGTAACTTACCATTTACAAAAGATATACTTGACATCAATAGAGAAAAGCTTGAAGAAAGAGCAAAATTCGAAGGACGTCCAGTAAGCTTTGACATGACAACTGACGATATATTTGCAGTTGGCTTCGGAAAATTAATAGGTAGACCAAAAAATAATTAATATAAAAAGGAGACTTGATTATGAAAATTAAAAAAGTTATCTGCTCAGCAGGTAAAACAGGTTTTTACTTTGATGACCAAAAGGCTATCAAATTAGGCGCAAAACATGATGGAATGTTTTATTTAGGAGATCCTGTAACTCCAGGTTTTAAAGCAATCAGACAAGCTGGAGAATCAATCTCAGTTATGTTAGTTCTTGAAGACGGACAAGTTGCACTAGGTGACTGTGCAGCAGTTCAATACTCAGGAGCAGGTGGAAGAGACCCACTTTTCTTAGCAGAAGATTTTATTGCATTTATTAATAAAAACATTGCACCTAAACTAGAAGGAAGAGAAATAACTACTTTCAAGGAAATGGCTGAAGAGTTTGATCATATGCATGTAGATGGCAAGAGATTACACACTGCCATCAGATATGGTATCACTCAAGCTTTACTTGATGCAGTTGCTAAGACTAACAAAGTAACTATGGCAGAAGTTGTTAAAAAAGAATATAATACTGGCGTTGAAATAAAGAGAGTTCCTATATTTGCTCAATCAGGCGATGACAGATATTTAAACGCTGACAAGATGATTATAAAAGAAGCAGACGTTTTACCTCACGGTCTATTTAATAATGTTGAAGAAAAAACTGGTAAAAACGGTGAATTATTAAGAGAATATGTTGTTTGGTTAAGAAACAGAATTATTGAACATAGACACAATGAATCATACAACCCAATTTTCCACATCGACGTATATGGAACTATAGGTGATGCTTTTAACAACGATGTTGACAAGATGGCTGAATATCTAAAGACACTTGAAGAAGCTGCTAAACCATTCAAACTTAGAATTGAAGGACCTATGGACATGGGTGAAAGAACTAAACAAATGGAAGTTCTTAGAGACTTAACTAAGAAGCTTGATGATGAAAAGATTAATGTAGAATTAGTTGCTGATGAATGGTGCAACACTTATGAAGACGTTGTTTACTTCGTTGATAATGGCGCTGGACACATGATTCAAATCAAGACTCCAGACTTAGGCGGAATCAATAACACTATTGAAGCTGTTAAATATTGTAAAGATCACCATGTAGGTGCTTACTGCGGTGGTACTTGCAATGAAACTAACAGATCTGCTGAAGTATTAGTAAATATTTCTATGGCTACAGGAGCTGATCAACAATTAGCTAAACCAGGTATGGGTGTTGACGAAGGTATCATGATCGTTAATAACGAAATGAACAGAGTAGTAGCACTAGTTAATAACAGATAATATTTTTCATTGAAAGTAGCAATATTGTATTGCTACTTTCATATTATACATAGGGGGTAAAATTTTGAGAGAGATTAAAAGTAGTGATATCACTAAAAAATTAAAAGAGGGTCTATTGGAAATAGCTTCAGTTCTACCAAGAGACGTAATGAACAGACTTGTTGAACTTAGAGATAAAGAAAAGTGGCCTCTAGCGAAAGAAACAATAACAACTATCATAGATAACGATAATCTTGCACAAAGAGATAGCGTTCCAATGTGTCAAGATACTGGTATGGTTATTTGCTTTGTTAAGATTGGACAAGACGTACATGTGGACGGATCTATAAAAGATGCTATAAACCAAGCGGTAAGAGAAGCGTATACTGATGGTTACCTTAGAAAATCTGTTGTTAAAGATCCTATCGATAGAGTTAATACAAAGGATAACACTCCAGCTATCATTCACTTTGAAATAGTTGAAGGCGATATATTCGAAATAGCTTTTGCTGCCAAAGGCTTTGGATCAGAAAATATGTCTAAGCAAAAGATGCTTAAACCTGCTGATGGACTTGAAGGTGTTAAGAAATTTATTCTTGAAACAGTTGAAACAGCTGGACCAAACCCATGTCCACCTATTATTGTCGGCGTAGGTATAGGAGGAGACTTCGAAAAATCATGTATCATGGCGAAGGAATCTCTTATGAGAGATATAGATGATTATAATAAAAATCCATTCTATGCTGATCTTGAAAAAGAATTACTTGAAAAGATTAATGAATTAGGTATTGGACCTCAAGGATTTGGCGGTAAGACAACAGCCTTAAGAGTCTTTATAAATACTCATCCAACACACATAGCTGGATTACCTGTAGCTGTTAACATTCAATGTCACGCTGCTAGACACAAAGTTATTTCATTATAAAGGGGGATATTACTATGGCTATAGAAATTAAAACACCATTTACAAGAGAAACTCTTAAAAATTTAAAATCAGGCGACAATGTATTAATAACAGGTACAATATACACAGCAAGAGATGCAGCTCATAAAAGATTAGTTGAACTACTTAATGAAGGTAAAGAATTGCCGTTCGATCCAAAAGGAGCTTGTATTTACTATGTAGGACCATCACCTGCAAAACCTGGAAGAGTAATTGGCTCAGCAGGACCTACTACAAGCTATAGAATGGATCCATATGCACCACAAATGATGGACGCAGGAGTTATGGGCATGATAGGCAAAGGCAAGAGAGATGACAATGTAAAAGCTAAGATCGTTGAGCATGGCGCATGCTACTTCGCCGCTATAGGTGGCGCTGCTGCAATTATTGCTGATAGAATAAAAACTGCTAAGATTATTGCTTACGAAGATTTAGGAGCTGAAGCTCTTAGAGAGATAACTGTAGAAAAGTTTCCAGCAACTGTTATAGTTGACCCAAATGGAAAGGATCTATATATTGAAGGCAAGAAGGAGTATTTAGAATGGAAAGAAAAGAACGAGTAATTAGCAAAGCTGCAAAGGCAGGTTCGCTTGAATCAAATGATCTTATGATTATGATAGAACCTTCTGACAAATTAGAAATCACACTAAACTCTGTTGTTAAGGAGCAATATGGTGATATGATTCTAAAAGCTATTAATGAGGTACTTGAAGATGAAGGCGTGAAGAAAGCGAATATCGTCATTAACGATAAGGGAGCTTTAGACTTTACCATTAGAGCGAGAATGAGAACTGCAATCGAAAGGAGTCAAAATGAACTATAGAACTATGTTATTTATGCCTGGTAACAATCCAGGTATGTTGCAATCGTCTGATATACTTGGAGCAGATGCTATAATTATAGACTTAGAAGATGCAGTATCTCTACCTGAGAAAGACGCAGCAAGAGAACTTGTTAAAGAATATTTAAAAACATTTAAGTCTGAAGGTAAGGGTGGATCAGATATATATGTTAGAGTTAATCCTCTTGACACTGATTACTTCTATAAAGACCTAGATGCATTAAAGGGACTAAATTTTGATGGCATTATGCTTGCCAAAGCATCCCAAGAATCAGTTGAAGCGCTTTCTAAGTATTTGGATGATAATAATCAAAAGTATGATATATTTTGCTTAATCGAAACATCTCAAGGTGTTGAAGACGCTAGAAACATCCTTGCTAAATCGAATAGAGTAAAAGGTGTTTTATTAGGAGCTGAAGACTTAACACTTGACTTAGGTGCAAAGAGAACAAAAGAATCAGATGAAATTAAGTACTCAAGAATGAGAATAGTTTCATGTGCAAAGTCGCTTGGTCTACAAGCAGTTGATACTCCATGGACAGATACTGATGATATAGAAGGCTTAATTATGGATACTAAGAAAGCTAAGGCTATGGGTATGACAGGTAAGGCTTTAATATCTCCAAGACATGTTGATCCAGTCAATGAAATTTTCTCTCCAAGCAAGGAAGATGTTAATCACGCAATCAGAGTTATGGAAGCTCTTAAAGATGCTAAAGAAAAAGGTCTAGGAGCATTCTCGCTTGATGGCAAGATGGTTGATAGACCAATAATATTAAGAGCAATAAATACCTTAAAGATGTCTGACAATTACAAGGAGGAATATGATGAGCTTTTATAATGATGATATAAAAATATTAAATAAGAAAGATTATCCAAAGAAAGAAGCCAAGCCAAGCAAAGTTTATGAAAGTATCAAAGAACTATTTGATAAACTTGAATTGAAGGACGGTATAACAGTTTCTTCACATCATCATTTAAGAAACGGTGATGCTGTGTTAAATATGATGATGCTTGAACTACAAAGAAGAGGCATAAAAGATATAACATTAGTAGCTTCATCATTATTCCCAGTTCATAAAGAACTTATTCCATTGCTTGAAGATGGAACTATAACAAACATAGTTACATCATATATATCTGGTGATTTGGCTAAGGCTATATCAAAAGGAAAGCTTAAAGGAAAGATACTAATGCAATCGCATGGCGGAAGAGCTAGAAGCATAATCGATAAAGACGTGGTGATTGATTACGCTTTTATTGCAGCTCCATCTTGTGACCCTATGGGTAATATCTCTGGAGTTAATGGAGAAGCATCCTGCGGATCTATGGGCTATGCTATAGCTGATGCTATCTATGCTAAAAAGAAAATCGCTATAACAGATACAATAGTTGAATATCCTAACTATCCAAGCGATATTACAGAAGACTATGTAGATTACATTTTAAAAGTAGATAGCATTGGTGATAAAAACGGTATAGTATCAGGAACAACAAAAGTTACTAAAGACCCAGTTGGACTTAAGATTGCTAAAGATACACTTAAAGTAATGAAGGCATCAGGACTACTTAAAGATGGCTTTAGCTACCAAAGTGGTGCGGGTGGAATTTCACTTGCAGTTACTGATTTTTTAAGAGACTATATGATTAAAGAAAACATCAAAGGATCATTTGCAAGTGGTGGCATAACTGGATACTTAACTGATATGCTTGAAGAAGGTTTATTTACATCTCTTTATGATGTTCAATGCTTCGACCTTAAAGCAATAGAATCTATTAAAAAGAACGCAAATCATTTAAGAATGAGTGGATCCGAATACGGCAATCCAGAAGTATCAGCTGTCGTTGATAACCTCGACGTAGTTATTTTAGGTGCTACTGAAATAGACCTTGATTTTAATGTTAATGTTATAACAGGTGCTGATGGAGTTTTAATGGGCGGCTCAGGTGGTCACCAAGACACAGCGGCTGGAGCAAAGATGTCAATCATAGTTTCAAAACTATTCTCATCAAGACTTCCAGTTATTAAAAACAGAGTAGATGTTATAGCAACACCAGGAACTACTATAGACGTCCTTGTAACTGAAAGAGGTATAGCAGTTAATCCATTGAGACAAGACTTAATTGATAAGTTTAAGGCAAGCGGTTTAAATGTTATGACAATACAAGAATTAAAAGCAATTGCAGATAACTTTATGGGCGAGCCAAAAGAAATAAAGAAGAAAGATAGAATTATCGGTTACAGTGAATATAGAGATGGATCTATATTAGATGAAATTCACGAGGTGTAATATGGGATTATTTTCAAAGAAAAAAGAACTTGATCTATATGCTCCAATTACAGGAGAGCTTATTGATATAACAGATGTTAAAGACCAAGTTTTTTCACAAAAAATACTTGGAGATGGAGTTGCAATAGAACCAAAAGAAGGCGTATTATACGCACCATTTGATTGTGAAGTTGTTCAGCTTTTCCACACTCTTCACGCCATAGGATTAAAAACTAAAGATGTAGAAATACTTGTACACATCGGCATGGATACAGTAGAACTTAACGGTGAAGGCTTTAAAGGCTTTGTCAATGAAGGCGATCATGTTAAGAAAGGCCAAAAGTTAATTGAGTTTGACATTGACTATATCAAGTCAAAGGGTAAAGAGGCTACTACTCCTATAGTTATCACTAACATGGATATAGTTAAGTCACTTGATAAAAGCAAAGCAAAAGACATCGTTGCTAATCAAGATATAGCAGTCAAAATTAATTTATAATTCAAATATTCAAAGCGAGGTAATATATATGCCTCGCTTTTTCTATGAAAATGAAAATAAATTGTTAATTAATGAACTACTAGTTAAATTTTGATTTAAGTTATGTATACTAGCGACAAACAATAAAAATAAAAATTTTTATCTCAAAGAAAAATGCTTGTAATTTGTATACATATATGTTATAATTGATTAGTAAAAATATGCACACTTCACGATGCACGCCTCAGGTGCTATTATATAGTTAAGGCGGCAGGTGAATGAAGTGTAAAGAAAAAAACTTGGAGGTAGAAAGACATGGCAGTAATTGCAATGAAAGACTTATTAGAAGCAGGTGTTCACTTCGGACACCAAACTAGAAGATGGAACCCTAAGATGGCTAGATTCATTTTCACAGAAAGAAACGGAATCTATATCATCGACCTACAAAAGACTGTAGATCAAATTGAAAAAGCTTACAAATTGATCAAGGAAGTTGTTGAAGAAGGCGGAAAGGTTCTATTTGTTGGAACAAAGAAACAAGCTCAAGAAGCTATCGAATCAGAAGCTAAGAGATCTGAAATGTTCTATGTTAACCAAAGATGGTTAGGTGGTATGCTTACTAACTACAATACTATCAAAGGTAGAATTAAAAAGCTTGAAGAATACAACAAGATGGAAGAAGATGGTTCTTTAAGCGTTTTACCTAAGAAGGAAGTTGCTACTATAAGAGCAGAAAAAGAAAAATTAGCTAAATACCTAAATGGTATCAAAGACATGGGTGGAATGCCACAACTATTATTCGTTGTTGACCCTAAGAAAGAAAAGATAGCTATTAACGAAGCTAAGATTCTTGGAATTCCAGTAGTTGCTTTAGTTGATACTAACTGCGACCCAGATGAAGTTGACATTGCTATACCAGGTAACGATGATGCTATCAGAGCGGTTAAATTAATAACTGAAACATTGGCTAATGCAGTTATCGAAGGTAAGCAAGGCAAACAAGAACATTCTGAAGAAAAAGCTGAAGAAAACACAGAAGAAATAAATAACGAAGAAAATTAGGAGGTAAATATGGCTATAAGTGCACAATTAATTAAAGAATTAAGAGAAAAGACAGGAGCAGGCATGATGGACTGCAAAAAAGTCCTAGTTGAAACTGATGGCGACATAGATAAAGCTATCGACCTATTAAGAGAAAAAGGTTTAGCTTCTGCTGAAAAGAAAGCATCAAGAATTGCGTCAGAAGGCTTAGTTGCTTCTTATATTCACTCTGGAAGAATTGGCGTTTTAGTTGAAGTTAACTCTGAAACTGACTTTGTAGCTAAGACTGATGAATTTAAAGAATTCGTTAAAGATATAGCTATGCAAGTAGCTGCATCAAATCCAGAATATCTATGCGAAGAAGATGTTCCTCAAGAAGCTATTGATAAGGAAAAAGAAGTTCTAATTCAACAAGCTATAAATGAAGGAAAACCTCAAAACATCGCTGAAAAGATGGTTGAAGGAAGAATGCATAAATTCTTTGAAAGAGTATGCTTACTTGACCAACCATTCATCAAAGATCCAAGCATTACAGTAAATGACTTATTAAAAGAAAAAATTGCTAAGATTGGCGAAAACATTAAGATTAGACGTTTCGTTAGATATGAAGTTGGCGAAGGCCTAGAAAAGAGAGAAGAAGATTTTGCTGCAGAAGTAGCAAAGCAAATGGGCAATTAATTTATGGCTTATAAAAGGATCGTTTTAAAACTAAGCGGTGAAGCTTTAGCTGGTGGCGAAAAGACTGGTATTGATAACGAAGTTATTAAGTCTATAGCCAAGAGAGTTAAGATTATCACTGAAAAAGGTGTTGAGGTCGGTATTGTTGTTGGAGGAGGTAACTTCTGGAGAGGAAGAGACTCATTAAACATACAAAGAGCAACATCTGATTATATGGGCATGCTAGGAACAGTTATGAATGCACTTGCTTTGCAAGATGCTTTAGAAAAGATGAATGTTCTTACAAGAGTACAAACATCTATAGAGATGAGAGCTGTGGCTGAGCCATATATAAGAAGAAGAGCAATAAGACAACTTGAAAAGAAGATGGTTGTTATCTTTGCTGCTGGTACTGGTAATCCTTACTTCTCTACTGATACAACAGCTGCGCTTAGAGCTGCAGAAATTAACGCAGAAGCTATACTTTTAGCTAAGAAGGGTGTAGATGGAATTTATGATAGCGATCCAAAGCTTAACAAGGATGCTAAAAAATTTGATACTTTATCTTATCTAGATATACTAGGCAAGAATTTAAAAATTATGGATGCAACTGCAACATCTTTATGTATGGATAACAATATACCACTAGTAGTATTTGGTATAGATGATCCTGATAACATAGTAAGAGTTGTAGACGGCGAAAAGATAGGAACTATTGTAAAGGAGGATTAATATGCCTGATAGATTTAGTCAAGAATATGAACCGAAAATGAATAAAACAATAGAAGTTTTTAAAGAGGATCTAAATACAGTTAGAGCTGGCAGAGCTAACCCAGCTTTACTTGATAAAATTATGGTTAGCTATTATGGTGTTATGACTCCACTTCAACAACTTGCTAATATTTCAGCACCAGAACCTAGATTGTTAGTCATTCAACCATATGATGCAAATAGCATTCCTGAAATAGAAAAAGAAATTCAAAAATCAGACTTGGGTATTACGCCATCAAATGACGGTAAATTAATTCGTTTACCGTTCCCTCAATTAACTGAGGATAGACGTAAAGAGTTAACTAAGATAGTTTCCAAGAAAGGTGAAGATACTAAGATTATAATAAGAAATCTTAGAAGAGATTTAATGGATACTATTAAGAAGGCTGAAAAGATGGAGATATCAGTGAAGATGATAGAAAGACATTTGAAGAAGATGCTCAAAATTAACTGATAAATACACTGAAAAGATAGAACTTATTACAAAGAAAACAAAAAGAATTAATGGAAGTGTAAAATATTAACCCCCTCTTTACAGGGGGTTATTTACAAGGAGATAGTTATGATTCCAAATCATGTAGCAATAATTATGGATGGCAACGGCAGATGGGCAAAATGAGAAACATGCCTAGGACTTATGGCCATAAAGAAGGTATGAATAGAGTTATAGAAAATGTAAGGTACGCCTCTGATTACGGCATTAAATATCTTACACTATATGCCTTTTCTAAAGAAAATTGGAAAAGACCTAAGGAAGAAGTATCCTTCTTAATGAAACTAATTATAATTTATATTAACAGTCAAATTGATGAACTAGATAGAAACAATGTTAAGATTGTTGTATCTGGCGACTTGGAAGGTATATCCTGAATCAAAAGTGTAATAGATTTAGCAATTGAAAGAACATATAAAACACAGGACTTGTGCTTAACATTTGCTTAAACTATGGTTCAAGAGATGAAATAATTAGAGCTATAAATCTTGCTAATAACGATGGTAAAGTGATTAACTCTTATGAAGATCTTAAAGCATACTTTTATAATTCATATACCAGATCCCGATCTAATTATTAGAACTAGTGGGGAAGAGATTATCAAACTTTTACTTATGCAGTGTGCATACAGTGAGTTATACTTCACTGATAAGTTATGGCCGGACTTTCATAAAGAAGATTTTGCTGAAGCCTTAGATAGTTTTGCACATAGGCAAAGAAGGTATGGAGGAATATAATGAAAAGTTTTTAAAAGATTAGCTACGTCTGTAGTTGTATTATTACTTCTAATATTAATTATTTATGATATGAACCATATCTATAGATTTGGTATCTTTTATGTGCAACACTTGCATCATATGAAATGTTAAATATGATGGCAGATTCTAGGAAGATATTAACTTATATCCTTGCAATTTTAATTAATCTTTTAATTTATCTTAATACTTATATTTTATTATGCCAATGGAACATATATTTTATTGGCAAGTATTATTTTCTCTGTAATAAGCGTTGCAGACAAAGATTTCACATCAAAAGCTTTTAAGCTTGATATTTACAACATTTTTATTATATATCCATTCTCAATTTTCTACAGCATACAAGATAGAAATGTGCTTATACTTGTATTTTAATTTCTATATCAAGCGATGTGTTTGCATATGTATGTGGTACCTTGTTTGGTAAGCATAAATTAATTGAGAGGGTAAGTCCTAATAAAACAATTGAAGGTTCGCTTGGCTCGTACATAATAACTGTAGCTCTAACGTATCTATATTAGATACTTTAATTTAAGCTGCAATCAATATTATTACATAGGCTTATTTTAGTGCCAATTGTAGCACAATTTGGTGATTTAATATTTTCAAAACTAAAGAGAGCTTATAATATTAAGGACTATGGATACATATTTCCGGGACATGGAGGTGTGATGGACAGATTTGATAGCGTTTTATTGGTTTGTCCATTTGTTATAATTTGTTTTTAAGGAGTAATTAATATATGAGTATGATAATAGCTTTTCTAGTATTTTTAGTTTTGGTTACAATTCATGAATTTGGACACTTCATTATGGCTAAATGGGCAGGAATCAAAGTGAATGAGTTTGCTGTTGGTATGGGTCCTGCGATTTTGAAAAAGCAAGGTGGAGAGACTCTTTATTCTTTAAGAATATTTCCGCTTGGTGGCTACTGCGCTATGGAAGGCGAGGACGATGAAAGTTCAGATGAAAGAAGCTTTGACAATGCTAAAGCTTATAAGAGACTTGTAGTTATACTTGCTGGTGCTTTTATGAATATTATACTAGCAGTAATAGCATTTTGATAGTTAATATGCAAAGTGGTTATACTGATTTACGCATTGATAAAGTTGAGCCAGGTTCAGTGGCATATATTGCCGGTATTCAAGAAAATGATGAGATAATTTCATATAATGGTAAAAACCTTTATTATTTCTTGAGCTAAGAAACATGATACTTAACTCAAATAAAGATATAGATACGATCACAATAAAAGAGATGGTAAACTATTAAATTTTGAACTTAAGCCTGAACTAGCTAGTATTAATGATAATGGAAAGGTATATGAATATAAGAAAATTGGCATTAGGCCACAAGTACGTCATGACTTCTCAGGTGCTTTTAAAGAAAGTGTTAACACTTGCAGATATGCCTTTAGATCTATGTTTGAATTTTTATCAAGAGCCTTTAAGGGTAATGTTAAGAAAAATGAGGTATCAGGTCCGGTTGTTATAATCAAAACTATAGCGAGCGCCGCCAAGGTAGGTTTCAGCTCTGTAATGTTTTACTTGGACTTATAAGCATAAACCTTGCATTTTAACCTTCTACCTTTCCCAGCTCTAGATGGAGGAAAGGCTGTATTTATATTATTTGAGATGATAACTGGTATTAAAGCTAATAAAAATTTGAGTATGCAGTAAATATAATTGGTTTTCATTATTGATACTCTTATTCTTATTTGTAACATATAATGATGTCAGAGGTTTGATAAGATGATAGAAAGAAAAAGACTAGAAAATATTTGTTGGAGATGTTGCTATAGGTGGCGATGCCCCAATAACTATACAATCAATGACCAATACAGATACTAAAGATGTTAAAGCAACAGTTGAACAAGTGCTAAAAATGGAAGACAAAGGTCTTGACATAATTAGAATGGCTGTTAATGATGAAGATGATGCTAAAGCAATAAAACTAATAAAAGAAAAGATACACGTACCAGTAATTGCTGATATACAATTTGATTATAAGCTTGCTTTGATGGCTGCTAGAGAGGGTTATGACTGTATAAGAATTAATCCTGGTAATCTTAACTCAATTTCAGAACTTAGAGAAATTGTTGGCATATGTAAAGATAAAAACCTACCTATAAGGGTTGGAGCAAATTCAGGTTCTATATCTAAAGAGATGCTTGAAAAGTATGCTGGAGTTAATGAGAAATCACTTGTTTATGGAGCTCTTGAACAAGTAGAAATGTTAAATAAACTAGATTTTACAATATAAAGGTATCCATAAAATCATCTGATGTAAATACCTGTATAGATGCTAACAGGTTATTCTCATCATTGTGTGATTATCCGCTGCACTTAGGCTTAACAGAGGCAGGCTCGCCATCTGTGGGTATAGTAAAGTCATCTATAGCTATAGGAACACTTTTAAAAGATGGTATAGGAGATACCATAAGAGTATCACTTACATCTGATCCTGTTGAAGAAGTTATAGCGGCTAAGAAGATACTCAGTGCCTTAGGAATACGTAAGAATTCTGTAAACCTTGTTTCTTGTCCTACATGTGCAAGAACAAAGATAGATATTATTCCTATAGTTGAAGAGCTAGAGCCATTATTAGCAAATATAAACAAAAACATAAGCGTTGCAGTCATGGGCTGTCCTGTTAATGGCCCTGGCGAAGCAAAAGCATGCAGATATTGGTGTAAGTATGGGCAGTGACTTTGCTTATCTGTTTAAAAAAGGCAAAGTCATTAAAACTAGACAGAAGCGAAGTAGTCAAAGAATTGTTAAAAGAAATTGAAAGAACGGGAAGTAACGATGAGATTATTTAAGCCAGAAGAATTAAATATTAACTTAGATTTTATAAAAATGAAGATAAAGTCTTTTTGAGAGTCCTGTCTTGAAAGATGAGACTCTTAAAATAACTTATTATCATAACATTAATGATCTAAATTTAATTAAAGAAGTAGATGAATTAATTAAGTCTACTTTTTAAAGTTCTCTTTAGAAAATATTAATATAAATAGTATAAAATATTTAAAATGTACTGATTATTTTGAAACAATAAAAGTAGAATTTTCTGATATAGATGAAGGATCAATCTCATATGAAGAGAACGATGAATCATATATTTTACATTGGACGATAAACTACTTCTTGATAGTTTTAATGCTAATCCATGTTTAGAGCTTATGAGGTCTCTATGCTCTATTTTGAAAATAAAGTAATAAAACGCTTAGTAGAGAAATAACTGTCAATAAAAAGAGTTTATAGATAATTTAAAGAACAACGCAGATAGAATTAGTGAAAATTTTAAAATAGTAAAAGAAGAAAAGAAAAAGTGAAGCTAGCAGTGATACATCAGGTAAAAATCCTTTTCAAAATAGCAAACAAATGGACAAGAACAAATGTACTAAGATAAAGGACATAAACTCAGATATGGACTTTATAACTATTCAAGGCGAAGTTTTTGAATATGAGTTTGTAGATAGAGATGACTATGCGTTATTAAAATTTGCTGTTGACGACGGCGAAGAGGCTATAAGAGTTAGTAAATTTATAAGAAAGAATAAAGACGGCGAATATGATTATGATTATGATATAGAAGATGGTGTAAAGCTTTACCTTTGTGGTAATGTTAATTTGTTTCAAAATATAATGAGTATAAAATATACTCTTATGAAATAATTAATGAAGATAAAACTATAGATGATGAAGAAGACATTAAAAGGGTAGAGATAGGTTTGCATACAAAGATGTCGAGTCAAGAAGGTTTTATTTCTGCAAAAGAATATTTCAATGAAGCTAAGAGAAGAGGATATGAATCCATCGGTTTTATGGATAAAAACGTCGTTCAAAGCTATCCTGAGATTATGGATGCCGCCATTGAAACTGGAATTAAACCTATATATGGAGTTGAGGCTAATCTATTTGATGACACAAGATCACTAGTTAATAATTATAAGGGAGACAATAAGAATACATTTGTCGTTTTCGACGTGGAAACAACAGGTTTTTCACCTATTGACGACAGAATCATAGAGATGGGTGCTGTAAAGATACAAGATGGTAAGGTCATTGATAATTTCTCTGAATTTACAGATCCCGGTTTTCATATTCCATATAGGATTACGGAATTAACAACGATTGATGATGCAACAGTTGCTGGATGTCCATCCTTTGATAATATTTTGGATAAATTTATGGATTTTTGTAAGGATTCTGTTTTAGTTGCACACAATGCAGAATTCGATATATCATTTATCAAAAGTTCTATGCACAGGATGGGAATTCATTTTGATTACGAATATATAGATACACTAGAACTATCAAGATACTTATTGCCTGATTTAAAGAAGCACAAGCTAGATGTACTTACATCTATGTTCAACATAAATCTTGAAAATCATCACAGAGCTATAGATGATGCTACAGCTACAGGTTTTGTCTTTCTAAAGCTATTAGATTTATTAAAAGAACAAAACTGCATTGACCTTGATGCTTTGTCAAAGATTAAGTCTAAAAACTACTATAATGTTCATAAAGTATCTATGTTTGCAAAAATTTAACTGGCCTTAAGAATCTTTATAGGCTTATATCTCTTTCACACATTGATAATTACTATAGACAACCTATAGTTTATAAAAGTCAGTTGGAGGACAATAAAGAAGGTTTATTAGTTGGAAGTGGCTCTTACAGTGGTGCGATATACAATGCACTACTTAGATGTGAAGAGGACGAAAAACTTAAAGAAATGATGAAGTTCTACGATTTTATAGAGCTTCAGCCAATGGATCAATATCTATATTTAGTGGAAGATGAAAGCGTTCACGAGATAGATGCAATAAAAAACATTAATAGAAGATTATACGATACTGCAAAAGAATTAAACATCCCTGTATTAGCTAATGGAGATGTGTATTATATTGATCAAAAGGACAATGTTTATAGATCATTTTAGTATTCAATAGAAAAACTTCGTTGGTAATAGAAAAGAATGCAACAATACTGATCATTATTTTAAAACTACAAAAGAGCTATTGAATAATTTTCCATATTTAAGCAAAGAAGAAGCGAAAGAAATTGTAGTGGATAATACTGTAAAATTTGCTGAAGAGTTTGAAAACATTAGGCCTATACCTAAGGATACATTCCCACCATTTATTGAAAACTCAGATAAGGACTTGAGGGACTGTTGCTACAACAAAGCTACAAGCATATATGGAGATCCGCTTCCTGATATAGTTAAGAAAAGACTAGATAAAGAACTTGATTCAATTATTGGTAACGGTTACGCAGTTTTATATATAATAGCAAGAAAACTTATCTTGCAATCAAACGCAGATGGTTATGTTGTTGGATCTAGAGGTTCTGTTGGCTCATCATTTGCTGCGACTATGAGTGATATAACTGAAGTAAATCCACTTATACCTCATTACGTATGTCCAAATTGTAAGCACAGCGAGTTTATAGATGATCCAAAGTATGACTCAGGCTTTGACCTACCACGTAAAAATTGTCCTATTTGCTCACATGAAATGAACAGAGATGGACAAAAAATACCATTTGAGGTATTCCTTGGCTTCCATGGCGATAAAGAACCTGATATAGATTTAAACTTTGCTGGAGATTATCAACTAACAGCACACAAAAATACAGAAAAAATATTTGGCGAAAACTTTGTATTCAGAGCAGGAACTATTGGTACGCTTGCTGACAAAACTGCTGCAGCATGTATATTAGATTATCTAGAAAAAAAGAATAAAAGCATCTCATATTTACACGCAATGTTCTTAAGTAAGAGAATAAAAGGCTCAAAGAGAACAACAGGTCAACATGCTGGTGGGGTAATGGTTGTTCCTAAGAACAAGAGTATACTAGATTTTACTCCAATTCAAAAACCTGCAGATGATATGCAAACAGATATAATTACAACGCATTTCGACTATCATTCAATAAGCGGTAAAATATTAAAACTAGACTTACTTGGTCATGATGTTCCAAACATCATTAAAAACTTAGAAGACTTAACAAACACTAAGATTGAAGAAATACCATTTGATGATGAAAAAGTATTATCATTATTCTCATCAACAGAAGCTCTTGGAGTCGATAAAGATGATCTAAAATACGGTGTAGGCACTATTGCTATACCTGAATTCGGAACAAACTTTGTTAGAGGCATGCTTAAAGATACTAAGCCTAAAACATTTTCTGACCTTGTAAGAATAAGTGGTCTTTCGCATGGAACAAACGTATGGAACAGCAACGCTGAAAAGCTAGTTAATGAAATGAATGTACCAATGTCAGAAGTTATATCAACAAGAGATGACATTATGAACCAACTTATTGATGCAGGCATGGATAAGTCAACAGCATTTAAGATTATGGAATTCGTTAGAAAAGGCAAACCATTAATACAAAAGAAAGTTGTCGATAATGAAACAATTATAGTAAACTATGAAGACGAGATTAAGAAGTATCCATTACCTGAGTGGTACCTTGATAGTTGCCATAAGATATCATATCTATTCCCTAAGGCTCACGCAGCTGCTTATGTCATGATGAGCTATAGACTTGCATGGTATAAAGTTTACTATCCAGCTGCCTTCTATGCAACATATTTTACACAAAAAATTAACGATTTTGATTATGATGCTTTGGTATATAAGATTGAAAACTTGGACAATCTAATAAAAGAAATATCTCAAAGTCCCCAAATAAAGAAAAAAGATGGTGACCTATTGTCGTTAGCGGAAGTAGTTAAAGAGATGCAACTTAGAAATATAACTATGTCATCTATAGATTTAGATAAGTCGCTAGCTACAAAGTTTACTGTTATTAATGGAGAGGTTATACCGCCATTTACAGTCATAGCTGGGCTTGGTAAAGATCCTGCAAATAATATTATTAGAGAAAGAGAGATAGGAGAATTTAATTCTATTGAAGACTTTCAAAAGAGGACTCAAGTTAACAATACTGTAATAACATATTTGAAGTCTATAAATTTCTTCAAAGATATGCACGACACCAATCAGATAAGCTTATTTTAATTGACAAAACATAGCATCTATAGTATAATCAACTTAGTGGTGTAGTATTCTAGTCAGTATTCTATATCATGAAGGCGGGGCTAAAAATCCGCCAAAGAGCGTATCGATGAAGTTCTTGATTTGTGCTTGTGACGCCCAGTCATGGGCATTCTTTGAGAGTAAGACAGATGGGGCAATCTACAACGGCATGTAGGCGTTGACCCTGCTGTCGCGGAGGCATAAGATTTATCTTGTGTAAACCTATTTTTTATAAATAGCGTAGCTTGCCTTGAGTGATCTAGTGCGGATGATAAGGTCTTTTTATTGAACTTGTGGCCAGAGGACAATAAGAAAAGTTATCGAAACCTAAGTTGCAAAAGAGGCTAAGGATATAAAATACTGTTTGGGAAAACTTCTAGACTAAATCGTAAGATGACTAAAAAGGGATTACAGTGCGGACTAAGTGGCAATCCAGTATTATATTTGGCAACAGTATAATTACTAAATTAATGGGAAACCGCTATGATTGGTGACATATAGCCTTAGTAAGGGAAAACCAACTGGACCTAAGCCGTAAGATTTACTTTTTTAGTTGCCACTATAGCTGATAGGTAACTATCAGCTTTTATTGTAAGTACTTGTTTTTAATATCATAAAATAAGGTAATATATAGTAGGCGCATATTATATTAGGAGTAAATTAATGCTTAAGAATAAATATAAAGAGAAAAGTATAAATAAGGTTGAAAAAAATAAGAAACGTCAAGCTGTAAAGACTGATTATAAGTGGACATTGCTTATTACAATCTTTACATTTATGATGTCCGTTGCTTTAAGTTATTTATTAGACCATTTGCTTAAAGACGTTAATATCTTTGTTGGCGTTATATTACTGCTTTCCGTTATACTAATTGGTATATTGTTCGATATTGTAGGAGTAAGTGTAACTAGTGCAGAGCAAAAATTATTTCACTCTATGGCAGCTAACCGTATTCAGGAAGGCAAGGTAGCAATAGATTTAATAAAAAATGCAGATAAAGTTTCTAGTTTTTGTAATGATGTTGTTGGTGATATGGCCGGAATTATATCTGGAGCACTGGGTGCAAGCTTGCTTAGTAAAATATATGACAAATTTAATGATATAAACATTGCTTTAATTGGAACGCTAATAACAGCGAGTGTTGCAGGATTCACAGTAGGCGGCAAATCATTAGGCAAAGGTCTCGCAATAAATAAATATAGAGAAATTATTTTCTTTATTTCTAAGATAATCCTAAAATTTAAGAACATATTTAAGAAGAAAAACTAGTATGAGATTAGATATTTATATAAGCAAACTAAATAATATTGATAGCAGAACTAAGGCTAAAAAGTTAATTAATGGTGGTTTTGTTCAAGTGAATGACAAAATTATTGATTCTCCAAGCTATGACGTCGATGAAAAAGATATTGTTAAAATAAACTCTGATAATGACATCCAAAAGTATGTTTCTAGAGGTGCACTTAAACTGATTAAAGCTATAGATGTATTTAAACTAGAAATTAAGGATAAGGTGTGTATAGATATAGGCGCATCAACTGGAGGCTTTACAGATGTTTTAATAAAATGTGGAGCACAATTGGTTTACGCAATAGATGTCGGTAAAGATCAACTTCATCCATCAATAAGGGGAAATAGCAAGGTTATATCTTATGAATCTTTTGATGCCAGGAATATAGGCAAAGATACATTTGAGCATAAATTTGATATAATTACATCAGATCTTAGCTTTATTTCAATTACATTATTAGTAGATGCATTTAATTCTATTTTACGTGAAGATTCTAGTCTTGTAGTTTTAATAAAGCCACAATTCGAGTCTGGCAAGAAAAAGGAAAACGGCATATTTAATGACGTAGATTTACATATAAATGCAATAAATAAAATTGTTCTATGTTTTAAAAATAAAGGCATGTACCTAAATGATATATGCAAATCGCCAATAGAAGGCGGTGGTGGTAATGTAGAATACCTCGCTTTATTTAGAAGATGCAAAGTAAATGATAAGATAGATATAATTAGTTTAGTAAGGGAGTCCTTGAGTAGGTGAGTATATGCTTAATAAATTATATATTAAAGATTTTGCTATAATTGATTCATTGGAATTAGATTTTGATGATGGTTTTCTGCAATATCAGGTGAAACAGGTAGCGGTAAATCTATAATAGTTGATGCTTTATCTGTAGTTCTTGGTGCAAAAGCTAGTAAGAACCAAATAAGAGATGGCAAAGATTCATCAACAATTGAAGCTCATATTAATATTGATAAGGATAAACTAAGTAGAATTAACACTATATTAAATTCAAATTTAAAGAATCCACTTATATTAAAGAGAGTAATATAGAGACAAAGCTAGTATGAACTATCTTAACAATCTTAGTTTAACTCTTAAAGAATTAAATGATATTAGCAATATAAGCATTAATATTTTAGGACAAAAGGAACAGTTCACATTGTTAGACAAGAACGAACATATCCATATACTAGATTATTTTGGTAATAATGATTATAAAATTTACTATCCGAAATTATTGATTTATATAATAAAATTGATAAAACTAATAAACGATTAAAGAATCTTCCAAGTAATCAAAAGAAATTGATAATCAAATAGATTTTATCGAATTTCAAAAGAACGAAATCGATGAAGCTGAAATTTTAGACAACGAGGATATTGAGCTAGAAGCAGAAATCAAAAGACTGAATTCAAGTGAAGACATCAAAAACTTCATACATGATAAATCAAATACTTAGGGATAGTGACAATTATAGTATTGATTCAATGCTATCTGACGCAAACAATTTTGTTGATGATTTAAAAGAGTATTCAAAAGATGCTAATCTATGGTATGAAAAGTTATTAGATTACCAAGAATTAATAAAAGATATAAACCAAGAAATAAAGTATTTTCGGAAAGTATTGATTATGATCAAGAAAGACTTTATGAATTAAATAAAAGGCTTGATGAGATAAATAAAATAAAATATAAATATGGCAATACTATTGCAGAAATAAATGCATATAGAGAACCTAGATAAAAACTTAAAGAGATAAAGAATATAGAAAAGAAAGAGAAGCTTTAGAAAAGAGCTTAATAGAAGATAAAAATTATATGATGCTAAAGCAGATGAGCTAAGCATTAAGAGAAAGATCTTTGCGACAAAGATTTCAAAATGCTCGAAAACGAATTAAAACATTGAATATGAATAATATTCAAGTTGAAATTTCTGTAGATAAGAAACAAAATATGAAAGACAATGGCTACGATGAAGTTGAGATATTGATGAGTGCTAATAAAGGTCAATCTGTAAAACCTATTAGTGAAATAATATCTGGTGGTGAAATGTCAAGACTTATGCTTGCTATAAAAATTTAGGAGCCGGCTTTGATAATATAGATACAATTATATTTGATGAGATAGACGCAGGACTAAGTGGTTATACAGCAACTTGTCTTGCAAACAAATTGAGAGCTGTCTAAAAATATCAGATAATATCAATATCACACTTGCCGCAAATATTAGCAAAGGCAAAAGAACATTATCTAGTTGAAAAAGACAATAACAATGTAGCTACAATTAGTCATATCAAAAAGCTTGACTACGAGGGAAGAGTTCTTGAACTGTCAAGACTTTTAAGTTCAGGTAAAATAAGTGATATAGCAATAGAAAATGCAAAAGAATTATTAAAAAGTGAGGATTAGAATGGAACATATTGAACCGGAAAAACATTAAAAAGCGAAAAATTTATCAAGGCAAAATATTAAGCCTACGCGTTGATACAATTGAAATGCCAAATAAAAAATATTCTAAAAGAGAAATTATAGAACACAAAGCAGCAGTTGTAATAATTGCGATTAAAGGAACTAAATTATTAATGGTAAGACAGTATAGAAAAGCTGTTGATAAAACTCTTCTAGAAGTGCCTGCAGGCTTAGTGGAGGTACAAGAAACACCTATACAAGCTGCAACAAGAGAATTAGAAGAAGAAACAGGATATCTATGCAAAAACCCTAAGTATATTATGGAATTTTATACATCTCCAGGATATTCTGATGAAAAGATTGATCTTTTCCTTGCGGAAGACTTAATAAAAACTGAACAACATCTTGATGATGGTGAGTTTTTAGAGTTAGAAGAGGTTGAGATTGAAGATTTGAAAAAGAAAGTCCTATATGGAGAAGTGCAAAATGCAAGCTCTATAATTGCAATTAATTATGCATATGATTATTTAAAAATTAAAAATGAACGTAATTAATATTATAGAAAAGAAAAGAGATAAAAAAGTATTAAATAAAGACGACATTAACTACTTCATAAAGGGTATATTGGACGAATCAATTGCTGATTATCAAGCATCAAGTTTACTTATGGCCATCTTTTTAAATGGATTAAACGATGAAGAGGCATATTATTTAACTAAGGCTATAATTGAAAATGGTGACTATATAGACTTTAAAGGTATTGACTCATATATTTTAGATAAACACTCGACTGGAGGAGTTGGGGATAAACTTAGTTTAATTCTAGGACCTATACTCGCATCTATGGGCTACAAATTTTTAAAAATGAGTGGCAGAAGCCTAGGTTTTACTGGTGGCACTCTAGATAAACTAGAATCAATACCAGGATTTGAAGTTAATCATAGTGATGAATGGATTGAAAAGACAGCTAAGGATTTAGGATTTTTTATAGTAAGTCAATCTGAAAGCATTGCTAAAGCTGATAAAATATTATATGCTCTTAGAGATGTATGTGCAAGTGTTGACTCGATTCCATTGATAGCATCTTCAATTTTAAGTAAAAATTTAGTTTAGAAGTGACTCTTTAGTTATAGATGTTAAATGTGGCAGCGGAGCATTTATGGAAGATATCGATAGAGCTAGAGAGTTGTCTAGAGCTATGCTTGCAATTTCAAAAGCTTTTCAAAGAAATACAACATGCATTATTACATCTATGAACAAACCTTTGGGAAAGAGAGTCGGAAACAACTTAGAAATAATTGAAGTATGCGACTTTTAAAGGGAAATTATAAATTGTATGATGACTTATATGAAGAAATAAAGCATGTAGTTTTGAACTCTTGACAAATTTAGATGAACTTGAGTATACAGAAGTAGAACGTAAAATAATGGATGTTTTAGACAATGGCTCAGCTTTTGAAATGTTTTAAAATTTGTACACAATCAAGGTGGAGATACATCTTACATTAAAATACAAATAAATTTGCTAAAGCTAGATATAAAACTGAAATATTAGCTAACGATGATGGCTTCATTGACCACTATATGCTTAAAAATATCGCTATGATGTTAAATGAATTAGGTGCTGGCAGACTTAAAAAGATGATAAAATTGATTACACTGTAGGCCTAATAAACGAAAGAAATATTGGTGACAAAATAACTAAGGGTGACTTGTTATTCACAATATCTTCTAACAAATCTTTAACAAAAGAACAAATCAAAAGGCTTCAAAAGTCAATTGTCTTTACAAATAAATCTGTAAAAGAAAACATATTTTAGAGGTGCTTAAATAATGCTTAGCAATTTAAAATTTCAAGAATTTATTATTAGGTCCATAGCTGTTCTAGTTGCCATAATACCTCATGAAATGGCTCATGGTTTTGCAGCGTATTTATGTGGAGATGAAACCGCTAAAAACGATGGAAGGTTATCATTAAATCCACTACACCACCTAGACCCTATAGGCACTATATGCTTAATTTTATTTAAGTTTGGCTGGGCAAAACCAGTTATGATAAATCCAAACAACTTTAGAAATAGAAAAGTAGGAACATTCTTTGTATCAATAGCAGGGGTGACTGTAAATTTTATTTTAGCTATTATATCAGTTGTTTTAATAAAGCATATCAATGTTAATAAATTTTCTATGAATTATTAATGAACATATTTTGGTTCAATATAGTACTTGGAGTCTTTAACTTGATACCAATACCACCTTTAGATGGATCTAAATTATTATTTTCTTTCTTACCTCTTAAGTATGAGTATTATTTAATTAGGTATGAAAGATATGGATACATATTAATACTTTTGTTAATTATGAGCGGAGCTCTAGATAAAATATTGATACCTATGGTGTCCTTTATGATTGATCTTATAGGAAGAATTGTATAATGTATAATGTCGAGATAAGTAACTATAAGGGTCCTTTTGACGTTCTCTTAGAGTTAATAGATAAAGAGAAGATGGATATCTTTGATATACCAATAAACGAAATTACTGAAAATTTCTTGATTATATCAATACTTCTGATGAAATTGATGTAGAGATGAGCAGTGACTTTCTTTTAATGGCATCAAGACTTCTTGAAATAAAGTCAAAATGCTCATACCAGTTGAGAAAGACAACGTAGAAGAAGATCCAAGGCTTGAACTAAGTAAAATATTTTAGAATATAAGATATTTAAAGATGTATCATTATATCTTAATTCAATGTATGAAGAGTCTAACAATTTTGTTTTAAACCTATGGATGAACTTGAAAATGATGTAGAGACTTTGATTTAAATTTTGAATTGGAAAACTTATCAAAAGTTTTAGTTTCTTTGCTAACGAATAAGAGAACTGTTTTGAAGCAAGAACCAAGCAGCATAAAAGGAAAAATATAGTGTTAAAAGGTAACACATGATATTGTTAAAAATTTAAAAGAACAAAAATAAAATTAAGTGAGTTTATACCTGATATTGTTGACGTAGCATACGTTATTACATTGTTTATAAGTGTTTTAGAATTAATACAAAGCAAAATTATTAGCTACGAACAAGAATCTACATTCTCAGATATAAATTTTACGTACATGGGTGATGAGCGTGAGTGATTTAAAACAGATAATTAAGTCTTTATTATTTGCATGGGGCGATCCTCTTGATTTAAAGGCAATAAGTGAAGTTTGTGACATCGATTTAGATTTAGCACAAGAGGAATTAGAAAATTAAGATGTGAATTAGATGAAACAAATGACGGTCTTAAAATAATAAGGATGAACAGTAGCTACCAATTAATAACTAGAGACATTTATTATGATTATGTAAAAATTACTAAATGAAAACCAAAGAACAATCTAAGCAATGCTTCTATAGAAACGCTGTCAATAATTGCTTATAAACAACCTGTTACAAAGATGGAAGTAGAAAAATTAGATCAGTTAAATCAGATGGACCTATAAATACCTTAATCGAAAAGGTTTAATTGAAGAGGTAGGAAGACTCGATACACCTGGTAAACCAATACTCTACGGGACAACAGAAGTTTTCTTAGAAGTTTTGGATTAGAAGATTTGTCACAATTACCAGATTTAAATATGGATGTTAATATAGAAAGGCAAAATAATGGAGAAAGTGAGATTAAATAAGTTTATAGCTGAAAATGCAGAGGTTTCTCGTAGAAGAGCAGATGAACTTATAGAAAAAGAGAGTTACAGTTAACAATAAAGTTGTTGAAAAGATGCCATGCTTTGTTGATCCACAGGCTGATATTGTTAAGCTAAATGGCGAACAAATAAGTATCGATAAAGATAAAAATATATTGCCTTAAATAAACCTTTAGGCTATGTTACAACATTAAAAGATAAATATGCAAAGAAAATCATTTCGGACTTGTATGATTATAAGATAAAAAGAATTTATCCGGTTGGGCGACTTGATGCAAACACTACTGGTTTGTTGCTTTTGACTAATGATGGCCAGTGGTCTAATAGTATAATGCATCCAAAAATGAAATATAAAAAGAATATATCGCTAAACTTGATAAAGCACCCAACAAAATGATCTTAATAAACTTAGGAGCGGCGTGTATCTAGATGGTATAAAGACAGCCCCAAGTTTGGTTAAGGTTCTAAACGTTTATGATGACAGTGCTTTAGTATCTATTTCAATATGCGAAGGCAGAAATCATCAAGTTAGAAATATGTTCAAAGTACTAGGATATAAAGTCATAATGCTTAAGAGAGTCAAGATAGGCGATATAGAGCTTGGCACTTTAAAGGTTGGAGAGTTTAGAAGATTATCAAGAGAAGAAGTTGAATCATTTAGATGAAGTACAAATATTTAGATAACACAAATCATTTTATTGACTATCTATTAAGCTCATTTTAAAAACAAAAATATTAGTAGATATGACTTGCGGTAATGGGCATGATAGTTTAAGAATTTTAAAAATGCTGTAAATTACAACAAAATATATTTATATGATATTCAAAAGAAAGCAATTGGAAACACTAAAGGCTCTCTTGGATTCATATGCATACAAAACTGTATATACTTAAATAAAAGTCATGATGATTTATCAGATATAAATGAAAAGTTGACTTTGCTATATAATTTGGGCTATTTACCCAGAGCGAATAAAAGTATTGTCACTAAATCGGTAAGCACTATTAAATCTTTAGAATGCCTTATAAATAAACTTAACTATGCAGCAATTGTAATGATAACTACATATCCTGGTCACGAAGAAGGAAGCTTGGAAGATGATTCGATTAACGAGTTTCTAAAAATTAGATCAGACAGAGTATAATGTTCTTAAATTAGAATTCATAAATCAGAAAATAAACCTTGTAAAACTTATATTTTAGAGAAGAGGAGTGAAAATGATGGAGAAAATTTAATCTATAGGATAGAACAAAACAAGATGAACTTTAGCAAGGGCCAGAGGTTGATTGCTGAATATATTCTTAATAATTTTCACAAATCAACATTTCAAACAGCTCAAAATTGGCGTTAGAGCTTGGTCTTAGTGAGTCAACAGTAGTTAGGTTTGCTACACTTCTAGGCTATGATGGTTACAAGGAATTAAAAGATGATATTCATGAGCTTGCTAAAATCAGTCTATCAAATATTGACAGAATTAAGTTAAGACAAATAACAACTATGGACGAGTTAGTAGAGTCATGTTTAACAACAGATATGCATGATGTAAAGAGACTAAAAACGATCTAGATAAAGAAAATTATTTGAGGGGATAGATATCTTAAATAAAAGCAGAAAATTTTTGTTCTAGGTCTTAGAACATCATCTTTTCTTGCTAACTACTTTTGCTTTTATCTAAAACTAATGGGTAAAGACGCCATAATTATCAACTCAGATGATGACATAGTTTATGAAAATATGTTACACATGAATGAAGAGGACACATTCTTCTGTATAAGTTATCCAAGATATTCAAAGAAATCTGTAAGTATACTAAAATATGCTAAATCAAAGGGTAGTAAAGTAATCTCGCTTACAGATAATACAAATACGACTATTGCAAAGAATAGCGACCTAGTATTAATTGCCAAAATGACATAATACTATTTATAGATTCATTCGTAGCACCATTATCTCTGATAAATATCATTATAGCTGGTTTAAGTTTTAAGAATCTTGATTCAACTCAAAACTATCTAACTGAAATGGAAAGGATTTATAAGTCTTATGATATATGATTTTGATCCTTATGAAGATAAATGAATAAAGTATATGATGTAGCAATAGTTGGTGCTGGTGCTGCAGGACTTTTGCTGCTATTAACTGTGCAAAGCGAGGTAAATCTGTAATACTGTATGATAAAAATAAATTCCCAGGTAGAAAACTCAGGATAACTGGAAAGGGTAGATGCAATATTTGTAATTTTCAGATAATGAAAATATACTTAAAAATATTGTTCATAACAGTAAATTTATGTATAGTTCATTAAATAACTTCACTGCTACAGATCTTGTCAAATTCTTTAATGATAATGACGTAAAACTAAAGTTGAAAGAGGTAACCGTGTATTTCCAGTATCTGACGATGCCATGGAAATCATTGAGTTATTCAAAAAGCTTATAAAAGATTTGAAAATCACCTTCAAAAGTGAGACTACTGTTAAAGACCTTATTAAAGAAGATGATTTTTTTAAGATTACAAGTAACTCTGCAATAAATTATTCGAGAAACTTAGTAATTGCATGCGGCGGCATGAGTTACAAGGTGACTGGATCTAATGGTGATGGATATAGACTAGTCCAACAGTTTGGTCATAGTATAAAGCCGATTAAGGCATCGCTTGTTGCTATGAATACTAATTTAAACAGAGATGAAAAATTGGAACTTATGGGACTTTCACTAAGAAATGTTCAAGTAAGTGTAGTAAATAAAAAGAATAAATTCATATTCAAAGAGTTTGGAGAGATGCTATTTACGCACTTTGGTATATCTGGTCCAATAATCCTAAGTGCTTCTTCATATATGGATAATGACGAAGAATATAAGATTTTCTTAGATTTAAAACCTGCTTTAAACTATGAGCAAATTAATAATAAACTCTTGCACATATTTGCTGAGGAACATCTTAAATCTATTGGTAAGGTGCTTGAAAATTTACTTCCAAAGAAGCTAATAAATATATTTTTAAAATCAATAGATTTAGATTACTATAAAAAAGCTTGTGATATAACTAAAATTGAAAGAGAGGCCATTGTTAATAATCTAAAACATTTTGACCTTAAATACGCGTCTTTAAGGAGCATTGATGAAGCGATAATTACTGCTGGCGGAGTCAATGTAAAAGAGATTGACCCTAAGACTATGGAATCAAAACTAGTAAAGAATCTCTACATCGTGGGTGAAGTCTTAGATGTTGACGCTTTGACGGGCGGATATAATCTTCAGATTGCATTTTCAACAGCGCATCAGGCAGCTATGAATATAGAGTAGGTGATTGTATGGTAGTAATTAGAGGAGCGGTTGGAGCTCAAAATACAGCAAGTTCAATAATTAATCAAAGTATAATTTTATTAAAAGAAATTATAAGGGAAAATAATTTAGACTTAAATAAAATTAGATGCATACTATTTACAGCAACGCAAGATATAGACAGGGCATACCCAGCTCTAGCTGCAAGATACATTGGCCTAAATAGTGCAGCACTAATATGTTTAAATGAGATGTATGTAGAAGACCAAATGCAAGGTGTTATAAGGACCTCTGTATTTTATGATGATGATATAAATAAAACTGATATATATTTAGGCAAAACAAAAGCCTTAAGAAAGGATAAATATATGGAAAAGAATTTAAAGATAGCAATAGATGGACCTACTAGTGCCGGCAAGAGTACTATAGCAAAGTTGTTGGCTAAGAAACTTAATATAAACTATGTGGATACTGGCTCAATGTACAGAGCCTTAACATTAAAGGTCTTAAATAATAATCTAGACCCAAAATCAGAAAAAGATGTTGTTGCTCTTGCAGAAGAAACTAAGATAGATTATTTTGAAAACCATATATTTCTTGATGGACTTTGTGTTGATGATAAAATAAGAAATGAACTAATAGACAAAAACGTTTCTTATGTTTGCCAGTATAGAGATGTAAGAAAACGACTTGTAGATCTACAAAGAGAAATTGCTTCAAAATCATCTGTAATCATGGACGGTCGCGATATAGGTACAGTTGTGCTTAAGAATACTAATTATAAATTTTCTTGACAGCTTCTGCTGACGTGAGAGCTAAAAGAAGATATAAAGAGTATATAGAAAAGGACTAGAAGTAAATTTTGATGAAATAAAAATGATCTTATCCGCAGGGATGACTATGACTCGCATAGAGAAATTGATCCGCTTGCAAAGGCAATTGATGCAATAGAAATTAATACAGATGATAAGAATATTGACGAGACTGTTGAGCTTATGCTTTCATATAAAATGGTGATAAATAATGTATAGAATAATTAGATTCATCGGGATTATAATATGTAAAATCTTATTTAGATTTGAAATTATAGGTAAAGAAAATTTGAAACAAGAAAGCAATTTTATATTAGCAGGTAACCATAGATCAAACTGGGATCCAGTATTTTAGCCATGAACCTAGGGCATAATGTTGCTTTTTGCCAAAAAGAATTATACGATAACCCGTTCATAAAATTTGTGCTTGTAAATTCTAATGCAATAAAAGTTGATAGAGAAAAGCTGATATTAGAGCAATTAAAGATGTTATGAGAACTCTAAAAGTGGTAATAATTTGATATTTTTCCAGAAGGTACGAGAAATGTAGATGGAACTGCTAAAAGCAAAGGAAGGAATACACTTAATTGCTAAAAGAACTGGAACTGATATAGTACCATGCCATATTGAAACAAACTACAAACTTTTACTAAGGTAAAATAACTTTTGTGAAATCATAAATGTTGATGAGTTTGAAAACTAGAAGGAGACTTCTCAGAAAACTTAATGAAAAGGATATTATCTTTATAATGAAAATATATTTAGCAAAGTATTATGGCTTTTGTTCAGGAGTCAGATTAGCTGTTAAGAAGGCAAATAATTTTTACAACTAAATAAAGACGCCGAGATAGTTGGAGATTTAATACACAATCAAACTGTAATAAATGATTTTTCTAAGCGAGGTCTTAAAAGTTGATAATTATAAAATATTTTTCAAACAATGTTATTATAAGAGCGCATGGTGAAACTCTTGAAAACACTAAGTTTTTAGAAGAAAATAATAAAATATTTGCGATACTACTTGCATAAAAGTGAAAAATTCATGAATTAGTGGAAAATATTCAAATATAGGTTATAATGTAATTATAGTTGGTGACAAGGAACATCCAGAGGTAAAAGCTATAGCATCTCGTTCAAAATCTAATGTTAAAATACTTAAAACATTAGATGATGCTAAAATATTACAGGCTTAAATCATCTTGCTATCTTTGCTCAATCGACATTTATACACAATAAGTTTTATGAGATTGCAAGTTATATTGAAAAGCATAATGATGATGTACTTGTATTTAACACAATATGTAACGCTACTGAGAATAGACAAAGTGCTATTAGAGAGCTTGCAAAAGTAGTTGATTTAGTTTTAGTTTTGGATCGAATTTTAGCTCTAATACTAAAAGCTATATGAGATATCAAAAGAGATTAATCCTAAAACATACTTACTTGAAAATATTCATGAGCTGGACATGAGTTTAATAAAACCAGATTATAAAATTGGTATTACAGCAGGTGCTTCTGTGCCTGATGATATAATTAAGGAGGCTATTAAAGTAATGGAAAATTTAAACCACGATGAAACAATGAAAAAGGAGGATGCTAAAGAAACAAAAAAAGATGAAATGATTAAAGCAATTGATGATTCTTTCAAGAGAATTTCAAGAGGAGAAATCATTGAAGGCGAAGTTCTTTATGTAACTGACAACGATGTTAGTGTAAACATCAATTTTAGAAGCGATGGTATTATTAAAAAAGAAGACCTAGCTGAAGAAGATGTTAATCCAAAAGATCTTTACAAACAAGGCGATAAAATCAAAGTTTATGTTGTAAAGATTGATGACGGTGAAGGCAATGTTGTTCTATCAACTAAGAAGTTGAAAGAGATGGAAGTTTGGGACAAAATTGAAGAAGTTAAAGAAAGAAACGAAGTAGTTAAAGTAAAAGTTAAATCACTTACAAAGGGCGGTTTAATCGTTAGCTACGAAGGAATTCAAGGATTTATACCTGCTTCACTAGTATCAGTTAGATATAAAGAAAATCTTGAAGAATATGTTGGACAAGAATTGAACGTTGTTATTATTGACGTTGATATAAATAAGAGAAGATTAGTATTCTCAAGAAAAGCTGTTGAAAAGCAAGAACTAGATAAGAAGAGAGAAGAAGCTTGGGAAAAGATTAAAGAAGGAGAAATAATCAAAGGTACTGTAGCTAGAATCGTTGATTATGGTGCTTTCATCGACCTAGGTGGAGTAGACGGCTTAGTTCATATAACAGACCTTACATGGGGTAGAATCAGAAACCCTAAGGAAGTTTTAAAACAAGGTGAAGAAATTGAAGTTAAAGTTTTATCTGTTGACAGAGAAAAGAACAGAATTTCACTAGGCTTAAAACAAACTGTTCCTGAACCATGGTCAGTATTTACTGAAAAATATCATGTAGGCGATGTTGTTGAAGTAGAAGTTGTTAATATTGAATCATATGGTGCTTTTGTAAGAATCATGGAAGGCGTTGACGCTTTATTACACGTATCACAAATTTCTCATAAGAGAGTTAATGATCCAAAAGATGTATTAAAAGTTGGCGACCGCTTTGAAGTAATGATTACAGAAATTCATGAAGATAAGAAAGTTAGCGTATCTAAGAGAAGACTTGAAGAACCAGTTCAAGAAGAAGAACATGAAAACGAAGAAGCAGCTCCAGTAGCTGAAGAAGTTCATGAAGAAGAAAAAGCTGAAGTAGTAGAAGAAGAAAAGGAAGCTAAGACAAAAGAATTACCTGTACAAGATGAAGATTTATCTGAAGATATGGGTGCGTTATTTAAAATGCAATAGAAAATTCTGAATCTGAAGAACAATAATAATTGATTTTAAAGGCACGCCTAGGCGTGCCTTTAATTAGTTAGGAGTTAGACAAATATTGAAAAGTATCGAAAATATATTATTGATTATCAAAACAAATACAATAGATTGCCAAGTTTTATGATAAGAACCTATGGATGCCAAATGAACGAGCGTGACAGTGAGTCTATAAGTTGGATACTATCAAAACTAGGTTTTCTTGAAGTGGATGATATGGAAAGTGCTGACGTTGTTATATTTAACACTTGTGCAGTAAGACAGAATGCAGAGAATAAACTATTAGGCAATCTTGGCGATTTAAAACACTTAATGGAAGCAAAAACTTAGAAAAGATTATAATGGTTTGTGGCTGTGTTATGGAAATTGACTCATCTAGGCAATTTCTAGAAGAAAATTTAAACATGTAGACATTATATTTGGAACTAATTCTATAGCTATTTTAGAAGATTTATTAGAAGAGCACTTAAACAGTAAGAAACAAGTTGTAAATATTGATCAAATCAACTTAAGAACAAGAGAAAAATAGGACAAAACAGAAAGTTTATGTTCAAATCTTATGTAAATATCATGTATGGCTGCGATAACTTTTGTACATATTGCATTGTACCATACACAAGAGGCCGAGAGATATCTAGAGAAGTTAATGATATTTTATCTGAGATTAAATATCTTGTTGATAGTGGCGTTAAGGAAGTCACTCTTCTTGGCCAAAATGTTAACTCTTATGGTAAAACGCTTAACCCAAAAGTATCATTTACTGAGCTTATATACAAAATTGCTAAGATAGATGGACTAGAAAGAATTAGATTTATGACTTCTCATCCTAAGGATATATCAAAAGAACTTATATATGCTTTGATGGGGTAGAAAACTTATGCCATTTTACACATACCTGTACAATCTGGATCTAATAGAATACTTAAGCTTATGAATAGAAAATATACTAGAGAAGATTATTTAGAGAATATAAAGCTTATTAAGTCTCTTAAAAGAGATATAGCCTTATCTACCGATATCATAGTAGGTTTTCCTGGAGAAAGTGATGATGATTTTAATGATACAATAGACCTTATTGAAAAGGTTGGCTATGATCAAGCTTTTACTTTTATATACTCGACAAGACCTGGTACTATAGCTGCTAAGATGAATGATCAAATTCCAGATGATGTAAAAATTCTAGACTACAAAACTTATTGAGGTTCAAAATGATATTAGTTTAGAAAAGAATAAAAGTATTTAGGTAAAACGCTTAATGTGCTTGTGGAAGGTACATCATCAAAAGATGATAATTTCTATTCTGGAAGATCTGAAGAATTTAAACTAGTTAATTTTAAAGCTAGTGAAGATGATATTGGAAATATTATTAAAGTAAAATAAATGATGTTAAATCATTTTCTTTGAATGGTGAGAAAGTTGAAGATAGATAAAGACAAATTATCTCCTATGATGAGGGAGTATGTAGAACTTAAAGAAAAGAATCAGGATGCTATAGTTATGTATAGGATTGGTGACTTCTTTGAAATGTTTTTTGATGATGCAATAGAGGCAAGCAATATGCTTGACCTAGTATTAACTGGCCGCGACTGTGGGCTTGATGAGAGGGCGCCAATGTGTGGTGTTCCAGCTAAGGCTGTTGACTTTATATCAATAAACTTGGTCAAATGAACAAAAAAGTTGTTATAGTTGACCAAGTTGAAGACCCAAGGCTTGCTCAAGGGCTTGTAAAAAGAGACATTGTTAAAATAGTTACTCCTGGCACCTCTTCAAATGGAGAAGAGATTAATAAGTATATAATTTATCTTTATATTGATGATTTAGGTGTGTCAATTGTTAAGTGTGATTACTTAACTGGAGATATAGACGCACATGATTATTCATTAAAAGGAAATATTTATGATATTATAGATAGCATATTTAAGTATAATGTCGCAGAAGTCTTCATTAACAAAATTACAATGATTTTGAAAATCTTCTTAGTTATCTAAATAAGAGATCATTAAATTATGTTAAAACTTATAATGTTGATAAAACCTTGAAGATATTATTAATTCTCTAAAAGAAAAGCATGAGTTATGCTCAAATAAACATGAGTATAGAAAGGTAATTGCAATTTACTACCTTATTGAATATCTAGAATATACTCAAAAGAATGATTTAAAACACTTTAAGTTTGAATCTATTGATAGTGAGAAAAACAATGCTTCTTGACGATCAAACTAGATTAAATCTAGAGATAGATTCATCTTATAATAATAACTCTAAAACCCTATTTGATATTTTAAATGAAACAAGAACAGCTATGGGTTTAAGGTATCTTAAGAATGCAATGCTTAAACCTCTTATCAACAGTTCTGATATAAACGAAAGATTAGACTTAGTCGAGTACTTTTATAAAATGAAATAGAGATGACGGGCATAAGAAACTATCTTAAAATATCAGAGATATAGACAGAATATCTAATAGAGTTAATGAAAATACTGTCAGTAAGCAGGATATATTAAGGCTTAAAGACTACATTATATACTCTGTAAATGCTTTAAATTTAATTAAAGATGAAAATATTAAAAGAATTTTGCTTTTATGATTTACAAGATATAATTAAACTTATAGATACCGCCATTGAGTCATTAGATAGCGAATATATTATAAAGCTTAACTACAACCAAGAGCTCGATAAGTACAGAAGCCTACAAAATGATTCACTAAAAGAAATTCTGCTTCTTGAAGATAAGGACAGAAAGAATACAAAGATTAAAAATCTTAAGATAAAATACAATAAAATACTTGGTTATTTTTATGAGATTACAAAATCGAATTTAAACCTTGTGCCAGACTATTTTATTAAACGAGCTACACTTGTTAATAGTGAAAGGTTTGTTACTGAAGAGCTAAAACACTCGAAACAGAGATACTAACAGCAAAAGATAAGTTTGAAACTTTAGAAAAGGAACTATTTAGCGAAATAAAAAGAAATTACTTGATAGCTTATATAGAATTAAAAATTAAGTGAAAAGATTGCTTATCTTGACTTTATTGTGAATTTAGCCTACATTGCTAGAAAAATAAATATGTAAGAGCTAGTATAAGTGAAGATGTTCTTGTTCTTAAAATTCAAGACATCCAGTAATAGAGAAAATCTTAAAGATACAGCCTTTATAGAGAACGATGCATACTTTGATACTAATAAGTATATAAAAGTAATTACAGGGCCAAATATGAGCGGTAAATCGACATATATGAGGCAGATAGCAATTGCTTTATACCTAAATCAAATAGGATCTTTTGTCCCAGCAAGTGAAGCTAAACTTCCGATAGTTGATAGAATATTTACAAGAATAGGTGCTTCAGATGATATATCACGAGGCAATTCAACATTTATGGTTGAGATGAAAGAGGTAAACGAGATTTTAAAGTTTGCTACAAAAGATAGCTTCATTGTACTAGATGAGGTAGGTAGAGGCACGAGCACAAATGATGGCTTGTCGATAGCCTTTGCTATACTTGAGTATATATCTAAAAAGATAAAAGCTAAGACCATCTTTAGTACTCATTACCATGAAATACCACATTTGACCGAAAATTTTAAGAATGTTGAGCAAATATCTATGGATATACTTGAAGATGGTGAAGATCTTATATTCTTAAGAAAGATAAAAAACGAAGCGCAAGATAAAAGTTATGGTATATATGTTGCAAAGCTTAGCGGCATAAATGACGACGTTATATCAAGCGCACAAGAAATGATGGATAGGCTTGAATACCAAGATCTTAGCGTTAGAAAAAAAGAAAAAGAAACAACAAATATTAGCTTGGATGAATACAAGTATATGTCTTACATTGATTCAATCAAGGATATAAACATAAATGCAATGACTCCAATGGATGCTCTAAACGAGCTAAACAAGATAATTGAAAGAGCAAAAAAATTAGGTGATTAGATGATAAAAGTACTATCAAAAGAAACAGTAGAAAAAATTGCTGCTGGTGAGGTTATAGAAAGACCAGTCTCAGTAGTCAAAGAACTAGTTGAAAACTCAATAGATGCAGGTGCTACAAATATTATTATAAAGATATATGATGGCGGCAAAAGAAAAATTTCAGTAACAGACAATGGTACTGGGATAAACAGAGATGACATTAATCTTGCCTTTATTAAGCACTCTACAAGCAAAATCGAGAATGTTGATGATTTATATAAGATACACACTATGGGATTTAGAGGTGAGGCTCTAGCAAGTATTAAGGCTATAAGCAATGTTACACTTATAAGTAAAACTGAAGACGAAGAGATTGGATCCAAGATAAGCTTTTTTAACGGCAGTAAAAGGATCGAGAATATATCCACTAATAAAGGTACGTCCATAATAGTCGAAGATATATTCTACAATATACCAGCAAGACAAAAATTCTTGAAGAAAGATACTTATGAATCTAACCTAATAAACGATCTTCTTTATAGGCTTGCTATAGCTAATCCAGCTATTGGCTTTAAGTATATGAGTAACGATAAGGTGATATTTGACCTTTTAGTAATCAAAGTCTATACGAAAGAATTAACAGCCTTTATGGCTATGATACGGCAATAAATATGAAGGAAGTTAATATAGAGAGTGATAAGTTTAAAATCAGAGGATATATCTCAAATAACCTTTTATATAGAAGCAATAAGAAGAATCAACTACTTTATATTAACAATAGAACTGTTAAAATGATGCAATCAATAAACTTGTAAATGAAGCTTATAAATCAACCATACCTTTAAATAGATTCCCAGTTTTTCTTATTTATTGATATAGATCCAAGCATGCTTGATGTTAATATACATCCAGCTAAAACTGAGGTTAAAATTCAAGATATAGAGGAGTTACTAGTCCTACTTAATTCAAATCTAAAGCGCATTATAAATAACGATGTTGAGCTAAAATTGCTTTTCAGATAAAAAGATGAGAGGGAAGAGGAGACTAAGCTTAATATAGTTGAGAAAATGACGATAAAGTTAATGATTCAGTAATAATTACTTATGAAGAAGATAATAACTCTTCGAGTAATATATCTTATGCTAATTCTAGCTATACTAAATATGAAGATGAGATTAGTAATGATGAAGTGATAGGTACTAGAGAAAATAATGCAGATATACCAAATTTTGACGATAAAGAATTCATAAATGACACAAAATTATTGCAATATAGAAATAATAATGTTAAGGAATCTAAACAAAATTATGAAGAGATATTAATATTTGAAGATGATATTAAAATGATACTAATAGAATTCTTATGGATGACATCAATATACTTGACGCGTATAAGATAGAAGGCGTTTTATTTAATACCTTCATACTTCTTTATGACTACAACAATGATTTCGTTGTCATGATTGATCAGCATGCAGCTCACGAAAGGATTTTATATGAAGAATTTACTGAAAAATTTAAAAATTCTAAGGTAAATTCACAATTTATAGAAGGTGTAAATCCTATAAAACTAACCGTTAATGAGGAAGAAACTATAAAAGAAAACATGGCTCTTCTAAATAAGTTCGGCTTCACTATAGATATATATCCTGACCACAACGTTGTTGTTAGGAGCATACCTATAATATTTGGAGGTAACTATAGTTTAGACTTAATTAAGGATATAATCGGAATACTTGACGAGGAAAAGACTAATATTTATGACTATAAAGTGGAAAAAATTATGAAATACGCTTGCAAAAACGCCATTAAGGCGGGAGATAAAATTTCAAATATAGAGATAGATAAGCTTATTGAAGACCTTAAGAAGTGTAAGTATCCAACTACATGTCCACATGGTAGACCAAGTATGATTATACTTAAGAAGAATATGATTGAAAAGATGTTCTACAGGATACAATGATGAAAGAAAAAATCTTAGTTATATCGGGTCCAACTGGTATTGGTAAATCAAAGGTCGCTGTGGAGCTTGCTAAAAAGCTTGGAAATGCAGAAATTATATCGTCTGACTCTATGCAGATATATAAAGAAATGAAGATTGGAACTGCAAAAGTTACTGATGAAGAGATGTCTGGCGTAAAACATCATATGATAGACGAAGTAAGTATACACGATAATTTCTCTGTATACGACTATCAAAAGAAGGCAAAAAAGCTAATTAGTGATATGAATGAGCGTGGGACAATCCCTATAATCATAGGAGGAACAGGTCTATATATCAATTCCTTATTATATAAACTAGACTTTAGCAGTGAGGCTGAAGATAAAGCACTTAGAGAAAAGCTAAGTACAGAAGCTAAAGAATTTGGCAAAGAGCATTTATATAATAAATTAAAAGAGCTTGATCTAAAGTATGCTGAAAAGCTTAGTGTAAATGATACTTTTAGGATAATCAGAGCCTTGGAAGTTATATAAAGAGTGGTAATAAATACAGTGAAGAAAATAAAGACTTTAGAGTATATAATGATGAGTACGATAAGCTTATCTATATACTTCAAACAGATAGAGCTCTTTTATACGACAGAATCAACAAAAGAGTTGATAAGATGCTTGAAGCTGGTCTTTTAGATGAAGTTAAAGACATTATCAAGGATATGAGTACTCAAGAAATAGCTTCGAATAGAGCTCTTCTTGCTATTGGATATAAAGAACTTATAAGCTATTTGCAAGGAGAAATTACTTATGATAGAGCTGTTGAACTTATCAAGCAAAAGTCAAGGAATTATGCAAAAAGACAATTAACATGGTTTAGGCGTGAAAGCGAAGCAAATTTCATTGATGTAAACTTTGACGATATAGATCAAACTATTGATGCAATATATAAGGACATTAGGAAAAGGTGGAATAATGAATAATATTTATAAACAATACGAATTATCAGATGCTGTCATAAATTTAGTCAATAATGCAGCCGATGAATTAAGTGAGACATACAAAGAATATGAGAATAATAAAGAGATTAATCAAATAAAAGTTATACATGCTATGCAAAAATAAACTAGCAGCATCAGACTTTTATTATGCAACTGGTTATGGCTATGGCGATATAGGTAGAGATAAGATAGAAGAAATTTTCAAAGACATCTTTAATGCAGAGGATGCTTTAGTAAGAACTTCTATAGTTTCAGGTACACACGCTATATATATAATGCTTTCTTCGATTCTTGACCATGGTGATGAGTTTATATACGTTACCGGTACTCCTTATGATACTATACAAAAAAGTATAGGCCTAATTGGCGATTTAAGGGACTCATTAATGAAAAAAGGTATTATGTATAGGCAAGTAGACTTAAATGCAAATACGATAGATTTTGAGGCCTTAGAATCGAAAATCACTAAAAACACTAAAGCTATAGTCGTGCAAAGGTCAATTGGCTATGAATTTAGAAAGGCAATCAATCTACATGCAATAAAAGATGATATGCTTAAGTTTAAAGAGAAACATCCAGACATAGTTATCATGTATGATAATTGTTATGGCGAATTTACTGACAGTATTGAACCGACAGATATTGGTGCAGACATCATAGCTGGATCTCTACTTAAAAATCTTGGCGCTGGCATCAGTTTAGGCGGCGGCTATTTAGTAGGAAGAAAAGATCTTATAGAGCTAGCTGCAGACCGTTTATATGCACCAGGCTTAGGTAAGGAGCTTGGTTTATCTTATGGCACACTTAGAACAACTCTTCAAGGCTTATATATGTCACCAAGAGTAGTATGCGAAGCCTTAAAGACACAAAGCTTGTTTTCATATGTATTTACAAAACTTGGTTTTGAGTGCACACCAGAGTATAACGAACACAAATCAGATATAGTATGTGCAATAAAGTTCAAAGATCCAGACATTCTTATTAAGTTCTGTAAGTCAATACAAAAGGCAGCATGTGTTGACTCGTTCTTAACACCAGAGCCTTGGGACATGCCAGGCTATGAGAATAAAATAATTATGGCGTCAGGTAGCTTTATAGACGGCTCATCCATAGAGATATCAGCAGATGGCCCTATTAGAGAGCCATATATCGCATACTTCCAAGGATCAATGTCCTTAGAGCAAGGCAAATTAGGCCTTATGATAGCGCTACAAGACATTGTAGACGCAGGAAGATATCATTATAATAAATATAAAAATAAAAGTATTAGATTCGCTCTAATACTTTTTCTATTGGCCAATGGATTATTTTCAATTGATTTTTAAGAGTACTGTTATCAAGATGCGTATATCTGTGTTGTAGCTACTGATGTGTGACCAAGGATCTCTTGCAAGGACCTTATATCAACTGAGCCGTACTTGTACATAAGGGTAGCGGCTGTATGTCTTAACTTGTGCACTGTAAACTTATTTTTATCAAGACCAGCTTCAAGTAGATACTTATCAAACATATACTGAACAGCGCGGTTTGACATACGAACCTTCTTTTGAGAAATGAATAGGGCATGTTTATCACTTTCTTTAACATCTTTTGGTCTTAGTTCAATATAATCCTTTATTGCACTAAAGGTTGCGTCATTTAAGTACAATTGTCTTTCTTTATTGCCTTTACCAACAACGTTGATATATCTATTTTCATTAATAGAGTCTAAATTAAGGCTAGTTAGCTCAGATATACGTAAGCCGCAGTTCAAAAACAACATGATTATAGCGTAATCACGATTACGCATTTCATTATTTTCATTCTTCATAATGGTATTTAATAGCGTTTCACATTGATTAAGAGTTAAATATAGGTAGACGCTGATCAATCTTAGGCATTTCTAATTCATTAGCAACATTATTATCAATTAGATTAACCTTCATTAGGTAAGCATATAGAGCATGAACTACTGCAGCTTTTCTATATTTACCATAGTTAGTATTATCAAGATCTTCATCTGCATAGGATATAAAGGCATATAGGTCATTAATCTGAAGCTTTTAATATCATTAACAGTAACAGATGTATAATAATATTCATCATTTTGATCTAAGATTTCTAAACGAATAGCAACAAATTTAAGGAAAGATTTTAAATCGTAGTAATAACTTTGGATAGTATTAATAGATAAGCCTTTAACTGATTTTAAATATCCTAAAAGTCTTTTATAGTTAGGATCGTTTTTGTGTAATTGCCATATATTAGGTGCCCTTTCGATATTGTATATTTATGTCACTAAATTTATATTTAGCGACATTTTATTTAAATCTATTATACCACCCTTTCTTATAAATGTCAAAGATTTTTATTGAATTTATCTTCTATATACAAATACTTTTACTGCATATTACGTAAAATATTTTAATACAAACAAAAATGTGTAGACATTACATCTACACATTTTAATTTAATACTATTTAGCGTAATCAGTACTTCTAGTTTCTCTAATGACAGTAACTTTTATTTGTCCTGGATATTCCAAATTTTCTTCTATTTGCTTTGCAATATCGCGGCTCATTAAAAGCATTTTATCTTCATCTATAACCTCAGGTTTAACCATTATTCTGATTTCCCTACCAGCTTGTATAGCATATGACTTTTCGATACCTTCGAATGAATTTGCTATACCTTCTAGTGTTTCTAGTCTCTTGATGTACGATTCCAAAGTTTCTCTTCTAGCGCCTGGTCTTGCTGCAGATATTGCGTCAGCAGCTTGAACTATAACAGCTTCAACTGTTGTTGGCTCTTCATCACCGTGGTGTGAACCTATGATGTTTAGAATTTCTTTGTTTTCTTTATATCTCTTGCAAGCATTTACTCCTATCTCAACATGGCTACCTTCCATTTGTTGGTCTATGGATTTACCTATGTCGTGAAGTAGACCTCCTCTTCTAGCAAGTCTAATGTCCGCTCCAAGCTCTTCTGCTATAGTTGCTGATATTTTAGCAACTTCTATAGAATGCTCAAGAACATTTTGTCCATAACTTGTTCTAAATTTAAGTCTACCTAAAAGTTTTACTAGTTCAGGATGTAAGTTGCGTACACCAGCTTCAATAACGGCTCTTTCTCCTTCTTCTTTTATAACTGTCTCTACCTCGACTTTAGCTTTGTTGACCATCTCTTCAATCCTAGCTGGATGAATTCTGCCGTCAGCTATAAGTTTTTCCAAAGCAATTTTACAAATCTCTCTTCTAATTGGATCGAAACTTGATAATACTACTGCTTCCGGTGTATCGTCTATGATTAGATCTACTCCGGTCAAAGTTTCTAGCGTTCTTATATTTCTACCTTCTCTACCGATGATTCTTCCTTTCATCTCGTCGTTAGGTAGATTTACAACATTGACACTAACTTCAGCAACATAGTCTGAAGCATTCTTTTGAATAGCATCTGCTATGATTTCTCTAGCATTCTTTTGAGCTTCTTCTTTTGCATCTTCAGTTGCTTGCCTAATATAAGCAGCACATTCGTGAGTCATTTCTTTTTTTACTTCATCCAAGATTATGTCTTTAGCTTCTTGGGTGCTCATTTTTGAAACACGTTCAATTTCTTTTCTTCTTTCTTCAATTAATTGTTCAACTTCTTCTTCTTTCTTGTTTAGAGAGTTCATCTTATTTTTAAGTTGTTCTTCTTTCTTTTCATAAGATTGTGTTCTCTTATCAAGATTTTCTTCTTTGTTGATCAATCTTTTTTCAGATTTTTTCAGTTCGATTTCTTTTTCTTTTGCTTCTTTGTCGAGGTCGCTTCTTAGTTTGTGAATTTCTTCTTTAGCTGATAGTATCTTCTCTTTAGCTTCTTGGCTTGCTTTACTTTTAGCTTCTTCAATAATTCTGCTTGATTCAATTTCAGCGCTTTTAATCTTCTTTTCGCCTAAAATCTTTCTGATTATATATCCAATGATAGCTCCAAGTACAATAGCAATAGCAGCTGAGATCAATACTTCGCCTGTTAAAAACTTATCCAAACTTAAAACACCTCCTATTAAATTTTATTGGTTTTAAGCATCACGCTTATAGTTATTATATCACACTTTTAATTGTTAAGCAAGGTTTTATATGATATACATAGATAATTTTTATAGCTTTATCCTTATATTTATCATAACTCATAAAAAAGGACTATAATCTATTATAGTCCTGGTGATAGTAGTCTTGATATTGACTCTTTTATTTTAACAATTCTCTTTCTCTTGTTGTACTTCTCTAAAGTTAATACAGATGACTTTTCTATATCTTTCAAAAACTGTTCACTTAAAAGCTTGTTTGTCTTTTGATCATAAAACACTAGGTTCGCTTCAAAATTAAGTGCAAAGCTTCTAATATCAAAGTTAGCTGTACCTACAGTACATATGTCATCATCTTTAATTATTTGCTTAGAGTGTAAAAAACCGTTCTCGTATTGATATATCTTAACATTATCCTCAAGAAGCTGTCCAACATAGCTTAGAGTAGCCCAATATACAAACATGTGATCTGGCTTGTTAGGTATCATTATCCTTACGTCAACTCCAGATAAGGCAGCTATCCTTATAGCTTCAAATATTGAATCATCAGGTATGAAGTATGGACTTTGTATCCAAAGTCTAGTTTTAGCTGAACTTATCATCTTTAAGTAGACGTTTTTAATATTCTCAAACATTGAGTCTGGTCCTGATGTTACAAGCTGCATTCTGTTTAGCGTATTTACATCATGATCTTTAAAGTATTCACCATCTGCTTTTATACCAGTCGCAAATCTATAATCAAAATTGAACCTTCTTAAGTATTCCTCAACTATATCACCTTTTAGTCTAAAGTGTGTATCTCTCCAAAATCCAAATTTTTTACTTTTACTAATGTATTCATCGCCAACATTAAAGCCGCCACTGTATGCAATCGTACCATCAATAATAACAATCTTTCTGTGATTTCTATAGTTGAATCTGGTTGTGAATTTAGAGAAGAATAATGGGAAGAACGAATCTATCTGTCCTCCAAGCTTCTTGAATTCTCTAAAATACTTCTTTCTGATGCTTCTAGAACCTACAGCATCTACAAGTATCCTAACTTCTACTCCCTCTTTTAGCTTTTGATTAAGCAAGTTTATGAATTTTCTTCCTAATTTATCTGTTTTAAAGATGTAGTACTCAATATAAATATATTTCTCTGCATTTTTACATCTTCAAATAAATCATTAAATTTATCTTTTCCATCAAAATAGAATTTTACGTCATTATAATCAGTAAAGGTAGCATCACTTGTTGATAGGCATAAGTTAATAAGCTCTTTTGATCAAAGTTTAAGTCTTCTGACTTAGTAAGAGCATAAAACTTCTTTTGATTTTCTAATATCCTTTTCTCTTTTCGATCAAGCGTCATCTTTTCATCGAATGTTTTCATCTTTCTATAGTCAAGGCCAAAAACATATAAAGGATAAAGCCAAGAAATGGTAAGTAAAGTAGTATCATTAACCATAGCCATGTTGACTTTATATTCTTTCTTTCTTTAAAACAATAAATAAGCCTAAAAGCAAGTTTAATAAATAACCTATTAAAACTTGTAGCGATACATCCACCGCAATCTCCCTATTTCTTATTTGTATTTTTGATTTATATCTCTTATTTGTGTCTAGTATCTTCTTTCTGATTCTAATTGATTTTGGTGTAACTTCAATTAGTTCATCGTCCTCTATAAATTCAAGTGCTTCCTCAAGAGAAAGTACTCTTGGTGGGCTTAGCCTGATGGCGTCATCAGAGCCTGCAGCTCTTGTGTTTGTCATTTGTTTCTTCTTAGTGACGTTAACTTCAATATCAAGACCCTTTGGATTTTCACCTACAACCATACCTTCGTAAACTTCAGTTTGTGGCCCAATGAACAGTATACCTCTACCCTGAGCTATATTAAGTCCGTAGCTAGATGCAACGCCTGTTTCAAAGGCAATTAGTGAGCCTGTAGTTCTAGTAGGTATTTCGCCTTTATAAAGTTCGTATCCTAAGAAGATGGAGTTGATGATACCTTCTCCATGTGTATCAGTCATAAACTCTCCTCTATATCCAATCAAACCTCTAGCAGGCATTTTAAATATAAGTCTTGAGTATCCTGCTGAATTTTCTTTCATTTCTAATAGCTCAGCTTTTCTTCTTGATAATTTATCTATAACAGCTCCGACAAATTCTTCTGAAACGTCAACAGTTACCTTCTCCATTGGTTCAAGTTTCTTGCCATTTTCATCATTTTTGAAAAGTACTTGTGGCTTAGAAAGTTGTAATTCGTAGCCTTCTCTTCTCATAGTTTCAACTAAAACAGACAAGTGAAGCTCTCCTCTACCAGATACTTTAAATGCATCTGTTGATTCAGTTTCTTCAACCCTCAATGAAACATTTGATTGCAATTCTTTTTCAAGTCTTGCCTTTATTTGTCTAGATGTAACGTATTTACCTTCTCTTCCAGCAAATGGTGAGTCATTTACAATGAAGTTCATGGATATTGTTGGCTCAGAAATCTTGACAAAATCAAGTGCCTCTGGACATTCTGGATCAGCGATAGTATCTCCAATTGATATATCTTCTATACCTGTAACAGCAACTATGGCTCCACCTTTTTGTTCATTAGTTTCAACTTTATCTAGGCCTATAAACTCATATAATTTACCTATCTTTACTTTTCTCTTCATATCAGGATTTAGCTTGTTCACAAGTACAGCCTCTGAACCATTCTTTATAACTCCTCTTTCGATCTTACCTATACCGATTCTACCTACATAGTCGTTATAATCAATTGTTGAAATAAGTAGTTGCAATGGTTTATCTTCATTAGACTCTGGAGCTGGTATATGCTCAACTATAGCATCAAACAAGTCATCCATATTGTCTTTTTCTATAGTTACTTGATTAGTAGCATAACCCTTCTTAGCAGAAGCAAAAATAAATGGTGCTTCTAACGCTTCATCTTCAGCGCCTAGTTCTATGAACAAATCAAGAACTTCATCAACAACCTCAACTGGTCTAGCTTCTGGTCTATCAATCTTATTTATACATACAATAACTGGCAAGTTTAGTTCAAAAGCTTTCTTTAATACAAACTTAGTTTGTGGCATAGGTCCTTCAAAAGCATCAACAACTAGTACAACGCCATTAACCATCTTTAAAACTCTCTCAACTTCTCCACCAAAGTCAGCATGGCCTGGTGTATCTATAATATTTATCTTTTTACCGTTATGTATTACGGCTGTATTCTTTGAAAGTATAGTTATACCACGTTCTTTTTCAAGGTCACCAGAGTCCATGACTCTATCTTGTACAACTTGATTCTCTCTAAATGTACCTGATTGTCTAAGCATTTGATCAACTAGAGTTGTTTTACCATGGTCAACGTGTGCTATGATAGCTATATTTCTTAAATCTTCTCTTAACATATTATTCCTCCTAAACACTACCTTTTATTATAATACTTTTTGTTAATAATTACAAGTATTTACTCTGTATCATCAAGATATTTAGAAAAGATAGTACACTTAATACCATGGTCCAGTTTAGATACCTTATCTGTTAGAGCTTCGACTATTTTTAAGCCTCTGCCTCCAAGCTCGCACATACTTTTATTTGAGCATATACTAAGTAGACCAATACCTTCATCCTCTACCCTTAGTTTTATAGTGTCTTCACTAATCGATATGTATAATTTAACTTTTTTATCTTTACTATATAGATTGCCATGCGATGCTGAATTCAATAAAAGCTCATTAAGAACTAGCCTGATGTTAAATATCATTTCATTAGGTAAATAATTTTCAAGATTTTCAATTATTCTGTCAACAAATACTTCTACACTTTCAATATTAGAAGATACCGTTCCGTAAAATTGATACATTATATCCTTCCTCCACTAATTTATTTATACCCGTGAAAATAAATTACTAAGCATATTGTTATAAATAATATTCTTTGGGTATATATATGATATGAAAACATGAAAGGAAGGAGGGTGCAAGATGGACAAGTACGAATGCGATGCATGCGGTTACGTTTATGATCCTGAAAAAGGAGATCCAGATGGAGGTATAGCTCCAGGAACTGCTTTTGAAGATATTCCTGATGATTGGGTATGCCCAGTTTGTGGAGTTGGCAAGGACATGTTCACAAAACTGTAAACTGCAAATTAAAGCCAATCATTGGCTTAAAAAAATGTATTTAATACATAATAAAGGCGATCATAGAGTATGGTCGCCTTTATTTTATATTTATTAAATTATATTTTCAAACTTAGCTAGCACTTCTTTAACTCCCCTCTTGTCTTGAGACGAGAAAGGTATTAGTGCGTCCTTCTTAAGATTATGCAAAACTTTGTTAATGATGCTTAGCTGCTTTAATACTTGTGATGACTTTAATTTATCAAGTTTATTTGCAATTATTAAATAATTACTACCTGTTGATAATATATAGTCGTACATCATCATATCAAGCTTAGTAGGCTCATGCCTTACATCTATAATTTGACATATAAGAGCAATGTTTTTGGACTTTACCAAGTACTCCTCAATAATCTTCTTCCACTTTTCTCTTTCTTTCATAGATATTTTAGCATAACCATAGCCTGGTAAGTCGACTATCCTAAATTTATTGTCCATATTGTAGAAGTTTATAGTTCTTGTCTTTCCAGGTGATGATGATGTATATGCAAGCTTCTTTCTGTTAGTAAGTGCATTTATAAATGAACTCTTACCAACATTACTTCTGCCTACTAAAACTATCTCTTTTAAACCATCGTTAGGATAACTCTTCTCATCAACAGCCATCCTTTCTAAGAAAGGCTCATTAATCTTAAGCATCTTTATCACCATCTACAAATATTATTTTGCTAAGATCTTTGAAGTTATTTACATAATGTACATTTAGACTCTCCCTTATATTAGAAGGTAGTTTTTCAAAGTCCTTTTTATTCTCCATGGGCAAGATCAAATCTCTAATCTTCATCCTCTTAGCAGCAAGTGCCTTTTCTTTTAGTCCACCTATCGCAAGTACATTGCCAAGTAAAGTAATTTCACCCGTCATAGCAAAGTATCTGTTAATTTTTTTATCACATAGTGCTGATAGTATAGCTGTAGTAATTGTTATGCCAGCACTAGGACCATCTTTTGGTATAGCTCCTCTGGAACATGTATATGGATATCAAAATCTTTAAATTTTTCTTGTCAATATTAAAGTATTCATAATTTGCCTTTAAGTAGCTTATAGCAAGTTGGCATGACTCTTGCATAACTTTTCCAAGATTACCAGTGATGTTTAGCTTGCCATCTCCAGGCATAAGCTGAGCTTCTACGTTGATAGTGTCTCCTCCTACCCTTGTCCATGCAAGACCTACAGCTTTACCAACGCTGTTTTCTTTATCAACTAAGTCATATTCAAATATAGGACCTTCTAGTAATTTATCAACAGTCTTTAAATCAACTTTTAACAATCTTATCATCCATGTATTTTTATAAACTAGTTTTCTAATTATAGATTGTATCTTTCTTTCGAGCTCTCTAACTCCAGATTCTCTAGTATAATTATCGATAAGCCTATATAAAGCTTCGTCAGTAAATTTAATTGCATCACTATCGATACCAGCATTCTCCAATGATTTAGGAAGTAAATATTTCTTAGCAATATTTAATTTTTCCTCATCAGTATAGCCATCTATCCTTATAATTTCGAGTCTATCTAAAAGTGCTTCTGGTATTGTATCAAGCGAGTTTGCAGTTGTTATAAATAGTACTTCTGATAAATCATAAGGAAGCTCCAAGTATCTATCTGTAAAATCTTTATTTTGAGAACTATCCAAAACTTCTAGCAAAGCACTAGATGGATCTCCTCTAAAATCTTGTCCAATCTTATCAATTTCATCAAATAAGAAAACAGGGTTCTTTGACTTTGCTTTCTTCATTAAAGATATGATTCTACCGGGCATAGATCCTACGTATGTCCTCATATGGCCTCTAATATCTGCCTCATCTCTAATGCCTCCCAAAGACATTCTAACAAAATTTCTATTTGTTGCATTTGCAATAGAATTAGCAATAGATGTTTTACCAACTCCTGGAGGTCCAACAAAGCATATTATAGAGCCTTTTATGGCCTTAGTATTATTAAGTATAGCTAGATACTCAAGTATCCTATCCTTTACATCTTTTAAACCGTAATGATCTTTGTCAAGCATCTCCTTAGCATACTTTAAGTCCTTGGTATCATCCGTTCTTTTATTCCAAGGTAAGTCTTTAATAAGCTCTATATATTGCAGTGTTGAAGGATAGTCAGGAGATGTTAGTGGAGTTTGTTCAAGCTTATCTATCTCTTTAAGAGCCTTCTCTTCAACTTCTTTAGGTGCTTTAAGTTTCTTTATATCATTTCTGTATGCATCAAATATGTTTTTCGCACCTGACTTATCAGCATTAAGCTCATTTTTAATAATCTTAAGCTGTTCATGTAGTATATAATCTTTTTGATTCTTATCCATGGCCTCTTTAGTCTTGTCTTGAAGTGTCTTTAAAACCTCAATAGTCACAACAGATTTATTGATAGTATCAATAACAATCTTAGTTCTTTCCTTCTTATCAACAGCATTTAAATACTCTTGAGTAAGTTTTTATCAATATCAAGCCTTGAGAATATACTATCTAGAAAATATTATAGTCAATCTTATTAGGAACTATTCTATCCTTACTTGATTGGCTATCCATAATCAATGCATTTAGCTTATCTAAAGCACTATTTATTACCTCGTAATAAGATTTACTCTCAGGATTATCAAAAGAATAATCATTTATATCATTTAATTTAACTAGGTGGCCATAATTTATACCTTCACTCTTAAAGACATTAGTTAAATAAACTTTCGAAAGCGTTCTAAAGTTCATCTTCATAAATTTATTATTTGGCGATATAGACTCTATCTCAGCTAATACACCTAATTCATTCACTGACTTTATACTTGAAATAGACTTTCTATTTGCCTTAAGTTGAAATATTGCAAAACTCCATTAGTATTTGAAGCCTTAGCAATTGCAGAAACAAGGTCTTCATTATCTAAGTTAACACTATAGTAGTTATTAGGCACAATATTTATATTGTTAATAGAAACAATGGGTACTTTGAAAGTATTTTCATCATTATCATCTAAAATGAATAATTATCAATTATTTCATCATATTTATCCATATCTTTCTCCTTTAATAAAAGGTCGAACTAGTTTGTCCGACCTTATTGCGCTACATATATCAAGCCTTAGCTTTATTATGAAACGATTTTTCTTCATTATCCTTATCATTGTTTTGATAAGTAAGTTTTTTCTTTCCATCTATGATGGAACTATCAATCTTAAGAGTTCCATTATATTTCTTGGAAGGAAGTTCATACATTATATCAAGCATAACTTTTTCAATAATACTTCTAAGTCCTCTTGCACCAGTTTTCATTTCAATTGCTTTTTGTGCAATCCTTCTAACTGCATCATCAGTGAACTCAAGCTCTGCTCCGTCCATCCTTATAAGCTCTTGGTATTGCTTAATTAATGCATTCTTTGGCTCTGTAAGTATTTTAACTAAATCATCTTCGTTTAGCTCTTTAAGAGTTACAGTTACGGGAAGTCTTCCAATCAGTTCAGGAATAAGCCCGAACTTCATTAAGTCTTCACTCTCGACATGCTTAAGTGCTTCAGACTTTTGTTTTGCCTTATCAAATAGTTCTGATCCAAATCCATAAGACTTTTTATTTGTCCTCTTAGCAATTATATCATCTAAACCTTGGAAAGCTCCACCAACAATGAAAAGTATATTGCTAGTATCAACTTGTATAAACTCTTCTTGAGGATGCTTTCTACCTCCTTGTGGAGGAACGTTAGCTACAGTCCCTTCTAGAATCTTTAGAAGAGCTTGTTGAACACCTTCGCCACTTACATCTCTTGTAATTGAAACATTCTCACTCTTTTTCGCAATCTTGTCAATTTCATCAACATAGATGATGCCTCTTTCTGCTCTATCTAGGTCATAGTTAGCATTTTGTATAAGCTTTAATATGATATTCTCAACATCTTCTCCAACATATCCAGCTTCAGTAAGAGTCGTAGCATCGCATATAGCAAACGGTACATCCAAAATTCTTGCTAAAGTTTCAGCAAGAAGCGTTTTACCACTACCTGTCGGTCCTAACAATAATATATTGCTCTTCTTTATTTCAACATCTTTGTCACTTGTATCTTTTGTGATTCTCTTGTAATGGTTATAAACAGCAACAGATAAAGTTTTCTTTGCATCATCTTGACCAACTACGTAATCGTCTAAAGACTTCTTAATCTCCATCGGAGTAGGAAGAACCATATCTTCTAAATCAATGCTTTCATCATTTAATAAATGATCTTCTTCCAATATATCCATGCATACTTGTATACATTCATCACAAATGTATACATTTGGTCCTGAGATTAGTCTTTTGACTTCATTTTGAGTTTTACCACAAAAGGAACATCTTATTTCATCATATTTAGACATAAATTAGTGTTTCTCCATTACTTTATCTATTAAACCATACTTAACTGCTTCTTCTGCATTTAAGTAGTAGTCCCTATCAGTATCTCTATTAATAATATCGATACTTTGTCCTGTCTTTTCGGACAAAATTTTATTGATTCTCTTTCTTATTTCAAGTATTTTTTCAGCTTGAATGCGAATATCTTCAGCTTGTCCTTGAGTTCCGCCAAGTGGTTGATGAATCATAATATCAGCGTTAGGTAGAGCATATCTCTTGCCCTTAGCACCAGCTGCCAAAAGGAAGGCTCCCATCGACGCAGCTAGGCCAACGCATATTGTTGATACATCCGGTTTTATATATTGCATTGTATCATATATGGCAAATCCAGCTGATACCGATCCACCTGGTGAATTTATATAAATTTGAATATCTTTATCAGGATCTTCTGCTTCTAGAAATAATAATTGTGCGACTATAAGGTCAGCCATTTCATTATGAATTTCGCCTGATAAAAATATAATTCTTTCTTTTAAAAGTCTTGAGTAGATATCATATGACCTTTCTCCTCTGGAACTTTGTTCTACAACCATAGGAATTAATGCCATTTAATCACCCCATTAAATATATTTTACTTTTTCTTAATATCGTCTATCGATTTAGAGTTTAATATGCCTCTATCTAAAATTCTAGAGAGCCTTCACTCATTGTTTTCTTAAATTCTTCTTTATCTTCTGCCTTATACATTTCGGCTAATTTGTCAAGTTCTTTGTCATAATCTCTCTTAGTAGCTTTTATCTTATTTTCTTTTGCATATTTTTCAAGGATTAAACCTAATTTAACTCTCTTTTCAGCTGGCTCTTTGAATGTTTCTTTAATTTCATCATCAGTCTTTCCAGTATATTTCTTGTAGTCATCATAATTTAAGCCTTGAGCTTGTAGTCTATATTGGAAGTTTCTAAGTTCATTTTCAACTTCATCTTCAATCATTCTGTTTGGAACATCAAATTTAGTTTCTTCAAGAACTTTATCAAGAACCTTATTTTCTCTTTGTGCATCTACCATCTCATTAAATTGAGCCTTTAATTTCTTTCTTAAGTCTGCTTTAAATTCTTTTAATGTGTCGAATTCAGAAACGTCTGATGCAAAGTTGTCATCTAACTCAGGTAGTTCTTTTACCTTTATCTCATTAATTTTGCAGATAAACTTAGCATCTTTTCCTTTTAAGTCTTCTGAGTGATACTCTTCAGGGAATTTAACATTAACATCAAATTCTTCACCAATAGCTCTATCTACTAATTGATCTTCAAAACCAGGTATGAACGAGTTAGAACCGATTTCAAGTTCGTAGTCTTTAGCTTCTCCACCTTGGAATGCTTCATTGTCTACATAACCTTTAAAGTCAAGCTTAACTATGTCGCCCTTCTTAGTCTTTCTATCTTCAATGATTGTATATCTTGCATTTTCATTTCTTAATCTTTCGATTTCGTTTGTAACTACTTCTTTATCAAACTCTTCTTTAACATCTTCTACTTCAATCTCTTCAAAGTTTGGTAGTTCAAACTCAGGAACAACTTCAACTTCAAAAGTAAAGTTTATAGATTCATTCTCCTTAAAGTCTTTAACATCAACATCTGGTTGATCAACAACTTTAAGATCCAACTCTTCTAAAGCTTTTGGATAGATTTCTTGAAGCATTATATTTATTGCTTCATCATAGAATACTTGAACTCCATAGTTTTGTTCAATAATCATTTTAGGTACTTTACCTTTTCTAAATCCAGGAATATTGAATTTTGATCTTATTTTCTTATAAGCTTCGTCTATTTTGGTTCAAATTCCTTCCAATCAACGTCTACATTAAAGTAAACTTTATTTTTCTTTTTGTCAAAATTAACTTTCACTTAATTCACTCCTTAAAATTACTTATGTTGTTATTATATCACTAATATCGTTATAAGTAAATAAATATTTTACTTAAATACACAATAAAAGTCAAACATAGTCAAAGTTTGACTTTTACTGGATTATTTGCCAAAATTAACGCTTGGCGCGTTCTCTGCTCCTGCTTGAGCCTCGAATGTTTTAAACTTATCAAAACCTAAGATTGATGCAAAGATATTGTTAGGAAAAGTCCTAACAGATTTATTAAACTCTGTAGCTTCATTATTAAAGTCGCGTCTAGCAACTGCTATCCTGTTTTCAGTTCCTGCAAGTTCGTCTTGTAAACTTAGGAAATTTTCATTAGCTTTTAAATCTGGATAGTTTTCTACAACAATGTTAATATTCTTTGCTAGTTCTGTATCAAGCTTTTCATAATCTTCAGGTGTTTTTGCATCTGTATATCCACTTCTAAGTTTAGCTATATTTTCAAGTGTTTCCTCTTCGTGTTTTGCATAGCCCTTAACTGTTTCAACTAAGTTTGGTATAAGATCAGCTCTCCTTTGATATTGAGTTTGAACTTCTGCCCAAGTTTTATTAACGTTCTCCTGTTTGTTAACTAGGCCATTATACTTAAATGCTATCAAACCACCTAATGCAATTACTATTCCTAGTATAATTAAAAGTGGTGAAAATCTACCTCTTCTTTGTCTTTTTTCTTCCATTTCAATTCTCCTTTATCTAAAATTTACCAAGAACCTGATGCTCCACCTCCTCCAGAGGAGCCTCCTCCAAAGCCTCCGCCGGACTCACCGAAGCCACCAAATCCACCAGACCCTCCTGATCCTCCGAAGAAGCCTCCAAATGGATCATCGTCATCAAAAATGCCTCTACGCCTTCTAAACATTCTACCTCTTCTACCAAAGATATATCTATATCTATTGAGTCTAGATGTTAAAAGTATAAAATAATTATCGCAAATATTATTATAGGTATACTTATATAATCATCATCCGCATGTTCCAATTTATTAATATCTATATCTTGAAACACTACATTATATTCCTTGCCTATATAATAAATGATACTATCGAAGGCATCTCTAATTCCTTTATCATAATCTTTATTTTGAAAGTTTGGTCTAATTATATTTCTTATTATTCTACCAGCTCTAGCATCATTTATTGCGCCTTCAAGACCATAACCAACTTCAATTCTTACTTGCCTGTCGTTTAAACTAACAAGTAAAAGTACTCCGTTGTTCTTTTTCTTGTCTCCTATGCCCCAATCTCTAAATACTTTGTTCGAAAGAGATTCTATATCTCTACCGTTCAAACTATCGAGCGTCAATACAGCGACTTGACTGCCATAGTCCTTCATCTTCTCATTAGTTTCATTAATATAATCAACTGTATCTTGTGAGATAATATTTGCTCCATCTTTAACAAAACTATGCTCAGGCTTAGATATTGCTTTAACATTTACAAGTTGCAAGAAAATATTTGAACTAATAAGAATATTATTATATTTTAAGAAAGTTTCTTTTCATAAATACCTCCGTATTAGTAATATACCCTATAGTCCTCTGATTTAATCTAATCTAGCTTTCCTTCCTTTATAAATATATCTTTCAAGAATTTTCCAGTATATGAATTTTCATTTTGGGCTACTTCGATAGGTGTACCTGTCGCAACAACTGTTCCACCCATATCTCCGCCTTCTGGTCCAAGGTCTATTATATAATCAGATTGTTTTATTACGTCTAAGTTGTGTTCTATAACAAGTACAGAGTTATTTTGGTCAACTAAGGTGTTTAAAACTTTTATTAACTTAGCAACATCATGTGAATGTAGACCTGTTGTTGGTTCATCAAGTATATATATAGTTCTACCAGTTGACTTCTTCGAAAGCTCTGTAGCAAGCTTAACCCTTTGAGCTTCACCGCCAGATAATTCTGTTGAACTTTGTCCGATCTTAATATATCCAAGTCCTACATCATAAAGCGTTTGTAGTTTCTTTGCAATACGCGGTTGATTTTCAAAAAATTTAAGTCCCTCTTCAACTGTCATATCTAGTACGTCGGCAATTGTTTTATCTTTAAACTTAACTTCAAGAGTTTCTCTATTGTATCTCTTACCTTTACATACCTCGCAAGGTACATAGACATCTGGTAAGAAATGCATCTCAACCTTTAATATACCATCGCCCTTACATGCTTCACAGCGACCGCCTTTCACATTGAAAGAGAATCTACCCTTTTCATAGCCCCTCATCTTTGCCTCTTGAGTCATGGCAAAGACATCTCTTATAAGATCAAAAGTGCCAGTATATGTCGCAGGATTTGATCTTGGTGTTCTGCCTATTGGGCTTTGATCAATTACTACAACCTTATCTATATTTTCAATGCCTTCAACAGCTTTTCTCTTACCTGGCTTATACTTTGATTTATTTATCTTTTGAGCAAGAGATTTATATATAATGTCGTTTACAAGTGTTGATTTTCCAGAGCCAGATACACCTGTAACAGTAACAAACTCACTTAATGGCACTAAAATATCTATATTTTTAAGGTTGTTTTCGCTAGCTCCTATAACTTTCAAGATATTATTTTTATCACTTTTTCTGTATTCATCCTTTACAGGGATCTTCTTTCTGCCTGATAAATAATCGCCCGTAATTGATTTTTTGCACTTCATAACTTTCTTTATATTGCCTTGAACAACAAGCTCTCCGCCATGAATGCCTGCGCCTGGTCCAATATCTATAATCTCATCACAATGATGCATAATCTCTTCGTCGTGCTCGACAACAAGTAAAGTATTTCCTGCATCTGTTAGCTCTCTAAGTGCCTGTATTAGCTTTAAATTATCTCTTTGATGTAAACCTATGGATGGCTCGTCCAAAACATATATAACACCAACTAGGGCTGATCCTATCTGTGTTGCAAGCCTTATTCTTTGTGCTTCGCCACCTGATAGCGTCTTAGCCATTCTTGAAAGATTTAAGTAGTCAAGACCAACAGTTATTAAGAATGAAAGTCTCTTTTTAATTTCAATAAGTATCTGTTCGGCAATTTTCGCTTCTGTATCATTTAGCTTTAAATTATTTATATATTCTAGCTCATCTTTTATGCTAAGCTGTGTGAATTCATATATGTTTAAGTCACCAACTCTAACTGCAAGTGCTTCATTCTTTAGTCTTGCTCCATGACACTCTGGGCATTCAACTTCTTCTACATATTCTTCAGTGTTATCTCTAATTGCTTGAGACATAGAATTTGTTAATCTATCCATCATGACAGATAAAACACCTGGCCACTTCTTGTTGAAATCTTTTGATGTTTTTGTAAACAATGAATGGTATTTAAACTTTACATTATAATCAGTTCCATTTAATATATCGTCAATCATCTTTTTAGGCGCTTTAGTAAATGGCTCATCTTCTTTAAAATTATATTTATCTAGTATAAACTTAAATATCTTATAATAGTAAGTGCCTTTTTTTGCGCTCTTAAATGGCTCTATAACGCCTTCTTCTAACGATAAAGAATAATCTGGTATAACTAAATCCTTGTCAATACTTCTAAAGTATCCAAGTCCATTGCACCTTTCACACATGCCAAAAGGACTATTAAATGAAAATAATCTTGTTGATAGCTCATCAAATGATATCCCGCAGTCAATGCATGCATACTTAGTAGAATAAGACTTTTCATACAAATCTAGATAGTTTATCTTTACAAGTCCATTAGAATAATGTGTTGCTGTTTCAAGTGAACCAGTTAATCTAGATAATATACCATCTTTTATAACTAGTCTATCTATAACTATGTCTATGTCATGCTTTTTGTTCTTATCTATCTCAGGCATATCAGTAATGTCGTGCATTTCTCCATCTAAGATATATCTCACAAAGCCGTCTTTTTGTATTTGTTCTAAAATTTTTTTATGTTGTCCTTTTTGTCCTCTAACGATTGGTGCTAATACATAAATCTTTTGTCCTTCTTTATGACTCATGATTATATCTGCAATTTGATCAATAGTTTGTGATGTAATCTTCTTGCCACAACTAGGACAATATATCTGTCCTACTCTTGCGTATAAAAGTCTTAGATAATCATAAATTTCAGTAACCGTACCTACTGTCGATCTTGGGTTATTGCTTGTAGTCTTTTGATCTATGGATATGGATGGACTAAGTCCACTTATAAACTCAACATTTGGTTTAGTAGTATTGCCTAAGAACATTCTCGCATAGCTGGAAAGACTCTCTACGTACCTTCTTTGTCCTTCAGCATATATCGTGTCAAAAGCAAGCGAAGACTTACCAGATCCAGAAAGTCCAGTTATAACTACGAATTTATTTCTCGGTATCTCAATATCTAAATTCTTTAAATTATTTTCATTGGCACCTCTAACAATTATTTTATTCTCCAATGAATAGTTCCTCCTTCTTCAACTCTTCTATCATATCTCTATACTTAGCAGCATCTTCAAAATTAAGATCCTTTGCCGCCTTGTTCATCTTTTTCTTTAATTTATTAATCTTATCTTGTACGCCCTTAGTACTATAAGTATATTTTTCACCATCATCCATAGCCTTAGTTACTTCAATTACATCTCTAATCGACTTCTTAATAGTCTTTGGAGTTATATGGTTTTCTTCATTATACTTACTTTGTATCTTTCTTCTTCTTGCGGTCTCATTTATTGCGTTTTCCATGGACTTAGTGATGGTATCAGCGTACATTATTACAAGTCCGTTGGCATTTCTAGCTGTTCTACCTGCTGTTTGAACTAATGATGTTTCACTACGCAAAAAGCCTTCCTTATCTGCATCAAGTATTGCTACCAAGGAAACTTCAGGTAAGTCAAGTCCTTCCCTAAGTAGGTTTATACCAACCAAGCAGTCATACTTCTTCTCTCTTAAGTCTTTAATTATCTGCATTCTATCTATGGCTGTAACGTCAGAATGCATATAAGTAACTGCTATGCCAAGCTCCTCTAGGTATTTTGTTAAGTCCTCAGCCATCTTCTTAGTAAGGGTTGTTATTAAAACTCTCTCATCTTTCTTTGCTCTAATCTTAATTTCTTTTATTAAGTCATCAATTTGACCTTTAGTAGGTCTAACTTCAATGATTGGGTCAAGTAAGCCAGTAGGTCTTATTACTTGCTCAACTGTATTTTTAGACTTATCAATCTCATATTGTGCAGGTGTAGCGCTAACATATATCACCTGATTCATCATAGACTCAAACTCAGTAAACTTTAAAGGTCTGTTGTCTAGTGCACTTGGAAGTCTAAAGCCATAATCAACCAATGAAGTCTTTCTAGATCTGTCTCCCTCGTACATCGCCCTTATTTGTGGCACACTTACATGCGACTCATCTATAAAAGTTATGAAATTCTTTGGAAAGTAGTCTATCAAAGTATATGGTCTTGATCCAGGCTTTCTTTGTGATAAGTGTCTAGAATAGTTTTCTATACCTGAGCAAAAGCCGATTTCGTTAAGCATTTCTAAGTCATAGTTAGTTCTTTCTTTAAGTCTTTGTTCTTCAACGAGTTTACCTTGCTCGTGTAGCCACTTAAGTCTATCATCTAGCTCTAGTTTTATGCTCTCAATCGCATTCTTAATTTTATCATCAGTTGTCGCATAGTGTGATGCTGGGAAGATTGATACGTGCACTCTAGTACCTACAATCTCTCCAGTTAATGAGTCAATCTCAAGTATCTTATCTATCTCATCTCCAAAGAACTCTATTCTAAAAGCATTGGTCTTTTCTGATGCTGGAAAGATATCCAGTATATCTCCTCTGACTCTAAAGGTGCCTCTTATAAAATTAAGATCATTTCTGACATACTGTATACTGATTAGTTTCTTAATTACATCGTCTCTTGAAATTTGCATTTGCGGTCTTAAAGAAACCATCAATTTCTCATAGTCAATAGGGTCTCCTAAGCCATATATACACGAAACTGATGCAACTATAATTACGTCTTTACGTTCAAATAAAGCAGCTGTTGCAGAGTGCCTAAGCTCATCTATATCATCATTTATCTGACTATCCTTTGCAATGTATGTGTCAGTAGATGCAACGTAAGCCTCTGGTTGATAGTAATCATAGTAACTTATAAAAAACTCAACAGAATTCTCTGGAAAGAATTCTTTAAACTCACTATATAATTGATACGCAAGGGTTTTATTGTGCGCGATTACTAGTGCAGGCCTTTGCGTCTTTTCTATAATATTGGCCATAGTAAAAGTTTTACCAGAACCCGTTACGCCTAGCAAAACTTGATCTTTATAACCTTGTTCAATGCCTTTAGCTAATGAATCGATAGCCTTAGGCTGATGCCCAGTTGCTTTATAATCTGACTTTAATTTAAACTTCACTATTCTTCACCTTTACTAATATTTATCTCGTAAATAATGTTCTTTGTATAATTCTTATCTATTACCTTAGTGCTCTTAAAAGTTTCTTTAAATCGTTTGTTAAATATAGATTAAGATTGTCAACATTTTAAATAAAACTCTTCCTTAAAATTATTATCCAATTTGCATGATAATAAATCATAAGTCTCTGCCTTTGTATCTTTTTAGCAAGTATATACTTATCATTAATCTTATCTATATACAAGTAATCTCCTTTATAAGCTTCTTATAAAATCTCTCATTAAGATTATATACATATAAACTTACTCCTTCTATTTCATTATCATTCCTATATACAAAGGAGTTTTCATCACTATAGTAATAATTTTCTACCTCATCTATAAAGTCATAATCTTCGAAATCTTTTGTAATGTATAACATTTGATTTACATCGTACTTTGATAAGTAAACATAGTATCCGCCAATGTATGATGCTCTGATAATATTGTCTTCAGCGCTAAATAAGTTCATGTAGTTCTCATCATTAATATCAAGTTCTAATATCTTTGTTTCATTGATGCTTCCCTTGCTAACTATAAGCAAAGTATCACTACCCTTGAAGTTTGCATCTACAATATCTAAGTCATCTTTGTAATTTATAAACTTAAACTCTTTTTATTCTTAAAATAAACAACGCTTCTAAGCTTAGAAGAGCTATCTTTAAAGTTAATTAGTATATCGTCATTACCATTATTTTTATATATGGATTTTATCGATCCATCAAAAGACATTATCTTCTTAGACTCTTTATTTTAATATCAAAGATGTAAATATTATTATTGTTGTCAAGTTTTTGTTGTAGTAGAAAGCAGACTTTGTGTTAAGAGCAAAATAGTTCCATTATCAATAAACTTAGATATATCCTCTTCATTAACCGATAACACTCTACCCTGATTGGCATCAAAGTTAATGTTGATATTTTAATTGGATGCTCATAATCATTCTTATCATATACAAACTTATACTTAATTAACCATATAGCTTTATCTGTATATAAGGTCTGCAGAATCTGGTGTGTTTGCAATCAAATTGTACTTTTGTTTTACATAGTTAATTGCGTTATCCTTGGTATATTTTATATCAATAGTTTTAATGTTTTCCTTATCAATGACAAAATCGTCAGCTTCTATATCATCTGGAAGCTTGTTAAGAAGTTTGATACTAATATAAGGAGTACAGACCTTTTTTGAGTTCTTCTTAGACTTGAGCAAGATATGAAACTTACCCTTTTTATATACTACTGAAGAAACCTCTATATCATCAGTTAAGCATGGCTTAATAACCATGCTTAATAATGAACTATCGTTTTTATCAAATTCTACTCTATCGTTTTGCACATTGATTTCTTTTAAGTAATTAATCTTCCTTAGTACAAAAGAAATCTCTGCATTCTCACTTAATTCAAGCTCCTCTGTGTCATTTATTGGAGTGTCAATATCATCAAAGCCATAACGCTTGTCACTATCTTTAATAAATAGTGGACCGTTAGAGCAAGCACTAAGTATTAATATTGAGATGAGTATAGCAAATAACGATATATATTTTTTCATCTATATATCTTATATTTCTTCATCATTAGATTCATCATCTGAACCTAAGTCTATATCATTTAATAAATCTCTTAATCTTCTTGCCTCTTCATGTGTTAGAGATATACCTTTGCCCATTCTGCTATGATCTTCTCTCCAGTTTCTTATATCAACTTTACCATCAGCACCATTCCAAGAAATGATATTTACTTCTTTAATCATGCCTTTTCCATTGTTGGAAAATTCTCCTAGTTGTTCTAATATTTCGTATTCAAATTCTTTTGCCATGTCTTTACTCCTATTTATTTAATATTTCTATAGCCTTTTGTATTTGATTATCTTTGTTAAGATTGTCTATAGATATCGATTTTACTTCTTTATTTAGCTCTATGTTAATATCTGGGGCTATGCCTTTTCCATGTATATTAACTCCACTTGGTGTATAGTATGCACTTGTTGTAAGCTTTAAGCCTTCACCATCTGGCATATTATATACAGTTTGTACAATGCCTTTACCAAATGTTTGAGTACCAATTATAGTAGCTCTCTTCCTATCTTTCAATGCACCTGCAACTATCTCTGAAGCTGAAGCGGATCCTTTATTTACAAGCACGGCTATTTTTACATCGTCAGCACCCTTAGTAGCATTTATAGTTTGCTTATTATTTTGCTTATCAAGTGTATACATTATCAAGCCGCCATCTAAAAATGTATTTACTACCTCTGTAGATGTGCTTAGTAGTCCTCCAGGGTTGTTTCTTAAATCTAGTATAAGTTTACACATTCCTTGTTTTTAAGTTCTTTATACTGCTTATTAAAGTCGTTATATGTTGGAGTATCAAAACCTGTAATATGAATATATCCAATATTATTTTTAGCAATTTTGACGAAACTGTTTGAACTTTAATAATCTCTTACTATCTCAAAGTCTATGAATTTAGCCTTTCCATTTTCATCTCTTCTAAGAATAGTTATCTTAACCTTTTCTCCTGGTTTTCCTCATTTATGCTAACTGCATCATCCATCTTGTCAGCAGTAAAATCTTGACCATTTATCTTTATAATCTTATCATCTGTCTTCAATCCGGCTCTATCTGCAGGAGTGCCCTTCATAGGTGCGACTACAGTAATTAGATTGTCATCTATTGAACCGCTTACATATATACCAAGACCTGCAAATTCTCCATCAGTTTCCTCATTAAACTTTTTATATTCTTCTTCCGTCATATAATATGAGTAAGGGTCATTTAAACTGCTTACAGCGCCCTTTAGCATGCCTATAAGAACATCATAATCGTCAGCATTTTTGTAATAATTTTTGTCGATCATCTTTTTGACTTCATTAATTCTCTCTAAAACATACTCATCATTTAATTTATTACTATGTTTTTCTCCAAGTTCTTTTTTAGCCACTATCTTTTTATCGACAGTCTTATTATTAGTGCTGCCGACATTATATGAAATAAGATTACTTACTAAGAATAATGCTAGCACTAATAATGTTATTAATGTCTTCTTTAATTTCATTTCTGCCTCCAATATTTAAACTACCTAACCCAATTTATAGGATTTGTAAAATTACCATTCTTTCTTACTTCAAAATGTAGATGCGCACCAGTTGAAAATCCTGTTGATCCAACCTTGGCTACCGCTTCTCCTTTTCTAACCTTAGCTCCCTTACTCTTAAGTAGTCTAGAACAGTGAGCATAGCCTGTGACAATCTTGCCGCCGTGGTCAACTAAAATCAAATTGCCATAGCCGCCATACTTACCTGCAAATATAACTACACCATCTGCAGCAGAAACTATATTTGTTCCATTAGGAGCAGGTATATCTATACCTGAATGCAATCTAGTAATTTTTAATATAGGATGAGTTCTGTAGCCATATGGAGAGCTGATTCTTGTGTATCCAGGAAGTGGCCATCCTAACTTGCCACCAACAAACTTTTTCGTGTTTGATTGCAACTTTAATATTTGTGCACTAAGGTTCCTTGAGTCTTTCTCAAGCTTTGCTAAGCTCTTTTTAGCTTTTTCAATATCGTTTTGTAGAATCTTAAATTGCTTTTCTTGTTCAACCTTTAGCTTTGAAACTTCATCTTTTTGACTAGATAACTTATTTTTATTATCAACTTGTGATGTTTTTAGTGACTCTAAAGATGTTTTCAATGCAACTATATTGTCTACTTCGCTTTCAATACTTTCTATAAGCTTCTTGTCACGTTTAGCCATCCTTTGAACCATATTCTTCTTAGACAAGTAATCGTCAAGTGACTTTGAAGAAAGTAATACAGTGATGTAGTTGTCATCAGTATTCATATACATACTTCTTATTCTTTTCTAAATAAGGAATCATTTTCTTTAAGTCTTTCTTGTGCGTCAAGAAGTTCTTCATTCTTTCGATTGATCTTAATCTCAGTATCTTCTATCGACTTATTTAGATTGTTTATGCTTAGATTTATAGAAGAAATATTGTTTCCATATTTTAAAATCTTGCTATATACACTGCTAGACTCTTTTTCTTAATATTAATTTCAGTTTTAGTTTCATTAATTTTTATCGATATTTTTCTTATTCTTTAACTTGCCTGCTGCAAAGACGCTTTGAAAACTTAAAGCAATTATTAATAGAATAAGAATCGATTTTTATTTTAAACAAATAATCACCTAAACTTTCAATAATTTCTTTAGTGAGTTAAGGCTTCCTAATATACCTATGCCTACACCTAGCGTTATGAAGATTATACCGAAATCTTTCATTATACTTTCTGGGCTTACTAGTGCGTTTCTAAACAAATTACTACTTGAACCATTTAGATATGAGTAGAAATATGTGTACGCAAACTTTAAGAACAGCATTGCAAGTATAGAAGCTATAAGGCCAATCAATATGCCTTCAAATACATATGGTCCCGTAATATAGTTATTAGTTGCGCCTACATACTTCATTATCTCTATCTCTTTTCTTCTTGAATTAATAGATAGCTTTATAGTATTTGATATCAAGAATATCGAGATAAATATAAGAGCTACTACTAATCCAAAGCCACCAATTTGCATATACTTAGAGATCTTCAATAGATTAACTACTTCTTCAGATAAGTATCTAACCATTTCTATTCCAGGTAAATTGCCAATAGCTTTAGCCACATCATTAATATTTTCAATATCAGTTACAGTAACTTTAAAAGCATTTGGAAGTGGATTGTCCTCTTTATACTCTTCAAACAAGTAGCTTTTATTCTCCCAATCCTTAAACATGCTTTCTAGTCCTTCTTCTTTAGATATAAATTTTACTTCTTTTACTCCAGATATGTCTTTAATTTTAGCTTCAAGATCTTTAACGCCCTCATCATCAACGCCATCAAGCAGAAATACCTTTACTTCGTTAATCCTTTCTTTTGTGTCTCCAACAAGTTTATTTACGCTCAAAACTATAATCAATACCGATGCAAGAATTAAAAGCACAGAAAGAATAGATATAACTGACGCGAATGCCATGCTGAAATGTCTTATTATACCCTTAAATCCATCTTTAATTATGTTTATCATTTCTCTAAATTTCACAGTAGTACCCACCTTCATACACATCACTTACAACGTTTCCATGGTTTAAAGTGATTACTCTCTTTTTTAATTCATCAACGATATTCTTTGCATGAGTTGCCATAACAATTGTTGTGCCTCTGTTATTGATATCTTGTAAAAGATTCATAATTTCCCACGCTGTATCAGAGTCAAGGTTACCTGTAGGCTCGTCAGCTATAATAACATCAGGTTTATTAACTAAGGCTCTAGCAATAGCTGTTCTTTGACACTCGCCTCCTGATAATTGATGTGGATACGACTTTGCTTTATCGCTTAAGCCAACCATGCTTAATATGATTGGTACACTTCTTCTAATCTCTCTTGGTCTCTTGCCAATTATTTCCATAGCAAAAGCTACGTTCTCATATACAGTCTTGTTAGGCAATAGTCTAAAGTCTTGAAATACAACTCCTATGTACCTTCTAATATAAGGTATCTTTCTATTGCTAACATCTGTTATATCTTCGTTGTTTAAATATATCTTGCCGCTTGTGGGCCTAATTTCTTTTAATATTAATTTTGTTAAAGTTGACTTGCCTGCACCAGAAGGTCCTATCAAAAACAAATTCACCTGCTTTAATGTGAATGTTTATATCGCTTAGGGCAGAACTTCTCCATACTTTTGCTAACGTTTTCTAATCTTATCAAAAATAACACCTCTTGTCATTTATAATCATTTTGTGGTAGAATATACATATACATTATAATACAAAACACTTAAAAATAAAGGGGAATTTCTTTGAACAAGAAAGAACTGAGAGCTCAGCTCTTAGATACAAGAAAAATATCTCCAGAAGAAGATAGACATAAGAAGTCAAAGATAATTATTGATAAATTGATGTCAACAGTTGAATATAAAATGCTAATACCATCATGGCCTTTGCAAGCTTTGGTACTGAAGTTAACACTCACGACTTTATTAAAACTTCCCTTGCAAGTGGTAAAAGAATCATTTTGCCGATATCAATCAAAGAAGACAGAAGTCTGTTTTTGCAAGAAATAAAAAGTTTTGATGAACTTAAGAAGGGAACTTATGGTATATTAGAACCAGAAATGAAAGAAAACTTCGATAGAAGCAAACTTGACTTGGTTATAGTCCCTGGTGTTGCCTTTGATCACAGAGGATACAGAATGGGCTACGGTGGCGGATACTACGACAGATTCTTATCCTCACTTGATAAGAGAACTAAGATTATTGCTATAAATTTTGAAGAACTTTATGTATATAGAGTTATTATAAGCAGATTTGATATGAAAGTACCTGTTTTAATAACAGATAGAAAAATTAGAAATTTCCAAAGGAGAACACTATGAAAAGATATGTTGGAACAAAAGTTATGGGCTTAAGGTGCCCTATCATAAAGGCTAATGACGATATAGTAGAGATTGCTGTAGATACAATACTAAAAGCAAGTGAAGCTGGAAACTTTAATATTGATGATAGAGATGTTGTTGGCTTAACTGAATCCATCGTTGCTAAATCTATGAACAACTTTGCTAGTATTGATGACATAACTCATGATGTTAAGAATAAATTTAACTGTGATGAGGTCGCTCTTATACATCCTATTATGAGTAGAAATAGATTTGCAATATGCTTAAAAGGCATAGCTAAAGCTTTTAAAAAGGTGTATGTATTGTTCAGCTACCCACATGACGAAGTCGGTAATCACCTATGTGATCCAGATGAGCTAGATAACTTTGACATCAATCCCTATGGAGAAATTATCGAAGAAAAAGAATTTAAAAAGTGTTTCCCTGATACAAAGCATATATTTACAAATGTTGACTATATAGAATACTACAAAGAACTTATTGAAGAAGCAGGTGCACAGGCTGTTATGCTTTTCGGAAATAACGAAAGAAACATCCTTAAATACACTAAGAACATACTAGTTTGTAGCATTCACACTCGTGTTAGAACTAAGGAGAAACTTAAAAATGCAGGTGCAGAAAAGATATTCTGTCTGTCAGAAATATTAAACTCATCAATCGATGGTTCAGGCTTTAACGAGAAATATGGCCTACTCGGCTCTAACAAATCCACTGAGAATAAGATAAAGCTATTCCCAAGAGATTGTGAGAAAATAGTTTACGCTATACAAGAAAAAATAAAAGAGAAAACTGGTAAAAAGATAGAAGTACTAGTTTATGGTGACGGCGCTTTCAAAGACCCAGTTGGTAAGATTTGGGAGTTAGCAGACCCCGTTGTCTCTCCTGCCTTTACAGACGGACTTAAAGGTACACCAAATGAGATTAAACTTAAATACATTGCTGACAATAGCTTTGCAGGATTAAAAGGTGAAGAACTAGAAGAAGCTATTAAAGAAAAAATACACAATAAAGGTAGCAATCTAGTTGGATCTATGGAGTCACAAGGAACAACACCAAGGCAATTAACAGACCTTATAGGCTCACTTTGTGACTTAACAAGCGGTAGTGGTGACAAAGGCACTCCTATCGTTTACATCAAAGGTTACTTTGATAATTTCTCAGAAGAATAATTTGTCTTAATTACAAAACTAGCTCATACAGATGTATGAGCTTTTCATGCATAAAAACACCCTCTCTACTCATTGTGAACTGACCCCCAAAAGTTAGACCTAAAAACTAACTAAAGGAGGTCAGTTTTTTAATGGCAAAATATAGCACAGAATTCAAAATTAAATTAGTAAAAGAATATTTAGAATCCAATATCTCATATAAATCTTTATCAGATAAATATTTCATACCCTCAGAAAAAGTAATAAAAACCTGGGTAAATACATATAAAACACAAGGCTATGAGGGACTAAAAGTAAAGAGAGAAAATACACAATATACTTTAGAATTTAAGTTAAATGTGGTAAACTTGTACTTAACAGGAGAAATGTCCTATCAAAGCCTAGCAAATGAATTAAAGATAAACAATCCATCAATGATAACAAGATGGGTAAATGACTTTAGAAAAAAAGGCGTAGAAGGACTGAGTTCTAAAAAGAGAGGAAGATCTTCAAAAATGTCAAAATCCCCAAAGAAATTAAAAAACACTAAAGTAGAATCATCAGCAAACATAACAAATTCAGAAAACGAATCATTAACACAAGCACAATTAAAAGAAAAAATAAAGAAATTAGAAGAAAAAAACTATTGGCTTCAACTAGAAAATGATGCAATAAAAAAAAAGATAGAATTGTCTCAAATGACAGATACAGAAATAAGACAATTGCTGAAACAATTGAAGTCTTAAGAAGTAAATACAAACTAAAAGACTTGCTAAAATACTTCAATACTCCAAAATCAACATACATGTATTGGCAAAAACGCTTAAATAGGCCAAATAAAGATAAAGAAATAGAAGATAAAATACTAAAAATCAGAAAAGACAATCCAAACTATGGCTACAGAAGAATAACAGCTATGTTAAAAAGATTAGGACTAATAATAAATAAAAAGAAAGTACAAAGATTAGTTCAAAATCTAAAACTTCAAGTAAAATCTTTTTCAAGGAAATCAAGAAAATACTCATCCTACAAAGGCCAGGTAGGAAAAATAGCAGACAATAAGATAAAAAGAAATTTCAAAGTAGAAAAGCCATACATTCAAATAACAACAGACACAACAGAATTTAAGTATTTAGAAAAAGATAAAACAGGAACCTATCAAATAAAAAAACTCTACCTAAATCCATACTTAGATATGTACAACAGTGAAATACTAAGCTATGAAATATCAAAACAACCAACAATAGAACCAATCCTAAAAGCCTTAGACGAAGCAATAAAGGTAACTAACAAAAGCAAAGAAAAAAGAATATTCCACTCAGATCAAGGCTGGGCATACCAAGTGAAACAATACACATCAAAACTAGAAGCTAACGGTATCACCCAATCTATGTCAAGAAAAGGCAACTGCCTAGACAACTCACCAATGGAAAACTTCTTTGGAATATTAAAACAAGAAATATATTACGGAAACAAATTTTATTCATATGAACACTTAAAACAAACAATAGAAGATTTCATAAAATATTACAACGAAGAAAGGATAAAAGAAAAATTAGGATACTTATCACCAGTAGAATATAGAAAGAAGAATGCAGCATAAAAATTTCCTATCCCTAGGGGTAGGATAGGATAAAGAAATACCAGAGCTAGTTTAATTCTAACTCTGGTATTAGGTCCAACTTTGTGGGGTCACCTTAATTGTGAGTAAAGAGGGTTTTTATAATTATTAACTATTTTTCTATAAGTTTACTTACTTCTTCTTCAACGTGTTCTTTTGTAATGCCATACTTTTCAAACAGTACCTTGCCTGGCGCTGATGCTCCGAATCTATCAATACCTATAGCAGTACCATCTAGGCCTACAAATTTGCCCCAAGGCATTGTTGATAGTGCTTCAACCGATACTCTTGCCTTTACATTTGATGGCAATACCTTTTCAATATATGCCTTGTCTTGTCTTAAGAATATCTCTTGTGATGGCATACTTACTACTCTTACAGATTTGCCCTTTGCTTCTAAGTCTTTTGCAGCATCTATTGACAAAGCTACTTCTGAACCTGTTGCTATAATTATAGCGTCAATTGAGTCCTTTGCTTCCTTGTGTACTATATAAGCTCCCTTTAGTGCTTGCTCTGATGAATTGTCAAGAAGCTTTAGTCCTTGTCTTGAAAGTATCAAGCATGTAGGTGTTTCTTTGCTCATAAGAGCTGCTTGCCATGCATAAACAACTTCTCTTGAGTCGGCTGGTCTAATCACATTGATGTTTGGTATGCTTCTAAGCATTGCTAAGTGCTCAATAGGTTGATGAGTAGGTCCGTCTTCTCCAACGCCTATACTATCATGAGTTAATATATATATTGCTGGTAAGTGCATAAGAGACGCTAGTCTGATTGATGGCTTCATATAGTCTGAGAACACTAAGAATGTTGCTGCATATGATCTTAAACCTCCATGAAGTAAGATGCCGTTAACAATAGCTCCCATTGCATGCTCTCTAATACCAAAGTGTATATTTCTTCCTCCTGGACATTCGCTTGAGAAGAATTCTTCTTTATTCATTACAGATTTATTTGATGGGCCAAGGTCTGCAGATCCACCAATTAGATTTTCTAATACAGAACTTACCTTGTTAAGAACTTTACCTGAAGAGCTTCTTGATGCATCATCCTTAAGTTCTATATCGGTACATGCTTTTAGCACTTCTTCAGATACATCCTTGTCGTAGAAACTCATAAGCTTATCATAATCTGCTTTGTACTTAGCCTTATATGCTTGTAGTTCTTTATTCCAATCTGTTTCTAATTTGCCTAGGTCTTCAACTTTTTCTTCCATATAATCAAGAACGTCTTTACTAACATTGAAGCCCTCTTCTTCATAGGCAAGATTTTTTCTTAGAGCTGCTAGTGATTCAGCTCCAAGAGGTGCTCCGTGTGCATCAGCACTTCCTTCTTTGCCAGTAGCACCATAGCCTATTTTAGTCTTAATTTCAATTAAAGTAGGTTTATCTGTGCTCTTCTTTGCCTCAGCTATAGCCTTAGATATAGCCTCGATGTCATTACCATCTTCAACGTATAAAGTGTTCCAGCCAAGTGCTACGTATCTTGCTCTTACATTTTCAGTGAAAGCATGCTTTGTATCGCCTTCGATAGTAATATTGTTTGAGTCATATAAAACAACTAATTTATTTAACTTTAGTGTTCCTGCTAATGAGGAAGCTTCATTTGATATACCTTCTTGCAAACAGCCATCGCCACAAAGTATATAAGTCATATGGTCAATAAGTTTATTGTCGTCTTTATTAAATATAGCAGCTAAGTGCTTTTCAGCTATCGCCATGCCAACGCCCATAGCAATACCTTGACCTAATGGTCCAGTGCTAGCTTCAACGCCCTTTGTATGCATATATTCAGGATGACCAGGAGTTAGTGAATCAAATTGTCTAAAGTTTTCTATGTCTTCAATCTTTAGTCCATAGCCATATAAATTAAGAAGTGCATATAAAAGCATGGATCCGTGACCTGCAGATAAGATGAATCTGTCTCTGTTTATCCAATCTGGATTCTTTGGATTGTGCTTTAAATGCTCATTAAATAATGTAAATGCTGCCGGCGCTGCCCCTAGTGGCAAGCCTGGATGACCAGACTTTGCCTTCTCTATCGCTTCTGCAGAAAGCACTCTGATAGTATTTATTACCTTTTGTTTAACGTCCATATTAACCTCCTATTTAATCTATATACTCTACTGCGTTTTTAGTAAAAATAATCTTAATTAAGAACTTTGGTATATCCATCTGTCTTTTTAATCTCTTTGGTTCTTTAACTAACCTATATAACCACTCCATACCTATCTTTCTAATGAAAGCGGGAGCTATTTTAACATTTCCCGCCAAGACATCAATTACTCCGCCATTAGCAATAGCAAGTTTTGTATTTATCTTATCTTTATTATAATATATAAACTTTTCTTGATATCCTGCACCCATGCCTACGAATATAGCATCTGCATTTGAATCATTTATCTTTTGTATTAAAACTTGTTCTTCTTCACATGAGGCATATCCATTGTGACTACCTTTAAAATATCCATTGTTAAACCCAGCTATAACAATGTTTGGGTAATCTTTTTTAATTCTTTCTATAGCCTTTTCAGCTATGCCAGGTTTAGCTCCTAGCAAGAATAAAGAAAGATGCTTTTCATTCATCAGCTCTAATATCTTAATAGATGTATCATAGCCAGTCACTCTTGATTTAAGCGGCTTTTTCTTAAGCTTTGAAGCTATAATTAAACCAATGCCATCGCATAAATTTAATGATGATGAGTTAATTATTGTTTTAAACTCCTCATCTCTACCTGCTCTCATTACTATCTCTGGATTTGGTGTGTATATATAATTTACTTTGCTACTGACAAAAAACTCTTTTATCCTTCCCATAGCTTCGTTCATATCAATATTGTTTATTCTTACACCTAGTATATTAATATCCATATCATTCATCCTCTAAAAGCTCAAGTACAAGCTTACTTGCTTCAATCGCCTTAGTCTTGTTTTCTTCATTTATAAGCTTTAATTTCTCGATAAAAGCTTCCCTTTTTAAATTTATATACTCATATGCTTTAAGCAAATCTTTGTAATCTATATTATCTACATTTATATTTAGACATTCATCAAAATCTTTAAGAAGTGTGTCAGTCTTTGGGTCATATGAAAGACCAATAAACGGTACATTTTGATGTATAGCATATATCATAGCGTGAAGTCTCATAGCTATAATAAAATCAGCACTCTTCATTAGATTCATCAAAATTTCAACTGGATATTTTTCATCTATAATCTTACAAGATTTAATCTTAGAAGCAATTTTTTCAGAAATTAAAGTGTCTCTTGGTATCTGCATTGGCATAAATACAATATTTTTACCTGCATCAATAAGATATTTTAAAAACTTAGCAAGCTCATCAATTAGCTTTTCATCATTCATCCAAGATCTAACTGCAACCAAAACCGTATTTTTGTTAATCTCATACTTTTTACATAGTGAATCGTCATCAGCTTCTTTCAAATTAAAAACTGGATCAGATAATACTTTAATATTTTTATTATTTACACCTATCGACTTTATAAATTCATATGAATCATTATCTCTAAGCGTTATATAATCAGCTTTATTTAATACCTTACGAGTAAAAGTTCTATTGAATTTCTTGTTAATAGGTCCAACCCCATTAGAGTAAACAAAAACTTTCTTCTTATAAATCATGGCAAGCTTCATTATTAAAAGGTAGTACCAGATGGACCTTGAGCTAGTTTTATCTTGCAATAGACTTCCTCCACCGCTAATAAGCATATCTGTTTTCTTTAAATTTTTGATTATATTAAAGAAGTGGAATCTATCTACTGCTTCTACTCCATATTCTTTTTCAGTTAAATCAGTATCCTTAGAAAGAACCTTTATATTAAGACTCGAGTCCAAAGTTTTAAACGACTCAAGTATCGATTTTAATATAGCATCATCACCAGAATTTGAAAATCCGAAGTAGCCAGACATCAGTATACTTTTAGCAAGCACCTTTTTATATATTTCAATGTGTCTTTCAGCCATCTTTATATGTGTGAAGTTGTCAATAATTCTCTTATATAGATTTTCTCCTAATCTTCTACACCTCTCTTTATCGTTTTTTAATTCTAATATCTTCGATGCAAGGTCTTTATAGTCTTGCTTTTCAAATAGGTAACCAGTTTCTCCATCTAAAATTATCTTAGGAATACCGCCTACATTGGAAGCGATAGTCGCTTTCTTTAATGAACCGCCCTCCATAATTACATATGGGAATGATTCACTTAAGCTAGTTAAAACATTAAGGTCTATTGCATTTAAAAAATCATAAGGCTTGTCTTCATTTCCTAAAAAATATACGTTATCCTCTATATTTAAGTCTTTTCTTAAGTTAAGTAAATGGTCTTTATCTAGTCCATCTCCAGCAACTAAAAATATAACGGACTTATCTTTAGAAATTACTTCTTTAGCAGCTCTAAGAAATGTCTCATGATCTTTTACTTTATCAAGTCTAGCTAAAATACCTACTATAAATTTATCCTTATAATCTATATTTTTCTCTTTTAAATATGTTTCTTTATCCTTAATTAATCTGTCTTGCAAATAAATTCCATTATATATAGTAAAAATTTTATACTTATCAAAGCCTCTGCTAACTAGCATGTCCTTGAAGTTGTCTGAAACCGCAATATAATTATCAAATCTCTTTAATGCAAACTTGTTAATATTTGTAAATACAATATTCTTATAGAAATTATCTTTAAAATCTAATAAATAATCGCTGTGCACTGTTGTGATAAACTTTGCTTTTACTCTCTTTTTTAAAAAATAACTTATTAGATTTGCTCTAGCTCCATGTGAATGAACTATATCATAATGCTCTGTTTCAACAATCCCTTTAAGTTTATTAACTACAGAAAAGTCAAACCTGCTTTTTTGGTTAAGAACTTCAACATCTATACCATGTTTTCTTAGATCATCAGCAAAGGGACCATCTATAAAACAGACTAGCTTGACATCAATTTTGTCTTTCAAACCGCAAAGCAAATTAATAATGTGAGTTTTAGCCCCGCCTGTATCTCCACCGCTGATTAGATGTAATACTTTCATATTTATATATATTCAACTCCGTAATATGTAATTTATGTCCAACAAACTATTACTTATTCAAAGATAAACTTATCTTGATAGCTTCATCAACTTTTTCCATAAGTTTATTAGTAACAGTTCCTATCTTCTCTCTCAATCTTTTCTTATCAATTGTTCTTATCTGTTCAAGTAGGATGACACTATCTTTAGGCAAGCCAAATTCCGGTCCATCTATTGCTATATGGGTCGGTAGTTTAGATTTATTAAGTTGGCTTGTTATAGCCGCAACAATAATAGTTGGTGAATACTTGTTACCAACATCGTTTTGAATAACTATAACTGGCCTTACGCCGCCTTGTTCAGAGCCTATGACAGGTGATAAATCTGCGTATATAATATCACCTCTTTTAATCATATTCTCACATCCTTTCTGATAAGTAAGACAACTATATTATAAGTTAAAATTGCTCATAAGTCAATATGATTACAAGCTTTGAACTATATATCTTTATAGTTGTGAGAGCTAATTTCTTTATTATTATAAAAGTATTTTCTTGAAATTCTATCCTTCATGTCTGTTAAAACTTCATAATTGATTGTTCCTTCTATCTTAGCAAGGTCATCATATGTCATTGCCTTGTTTGTACCATCACCTATGATTGTAACAACGTCAGCAATCTTAGCATCAGTACCGCTGGCATCAACCATGAATTGATCCATACAAATGTTGCCGATACTCTTAAGTAGCTTGTCTTTGTAAAGAACTTCAAGTTTATTTTGTAGTAGTCTTCTAACTCCGTCTGCATAACCAATTGGTATAGTTGCAACCTTAGTCTTTTTATCTGCTATAAATGAAAACGTATAGCTAACGCCTTCGCCGCGTTCTATCTCTTTAACGTTTGATATACAGGCTTTTAATTGCATTAATTTCTTTAAAGGCAAATTCTCTTTTATAACTTCATCTGATGGATAATAGCCATATAGAATGATGCCAGCTCTTACATAATCAAGGTTTAAATCTTTCAAATCCATAATAGATGCTGAGTTTGAGACGTGTTTTATCTTTATATTAAGTCCTGCCTCTTCGAGCATGGCTACAGTTTTTTTATAGTTATCATATTGTTTTTCTGTTAAAGTTTTATCTTTTATATCTGCATTAGCAAAATGTGTAAATATGCCTTCTATGTCAATGTTGTCAAGTTTGGATATCTTTAGTATTTCTTCTACAGACTTTACTCTATGTACTTCATCTGCTTGAAAACCAATTCTGGACATGCCAGTATCCAAAGCAATGTGAATCTTGGCAGTTTTATTTTGTCTTACAGCTTCATCGCTTAGCTTCTTAGCCTTATCATAGCTAAATATAGCGCTTGTTAAATTATACTCAACTACTTCTTCTAAATAATTATCTTCTAAGTAATTAAGCATAAGTATATCTTCTTCAATACCCGCTTTTCTAAGCTCCATTGCTTCACTTGCAACAGACACAACAAATCTATCTATTCCAAGCCCCTCCATAAATTTTGCGAGAGCTACAGCTCCGTGACCATATGCGTCAGCCTTAATAACTGGCATGATTTTTGTCTCAGGATTAATAGCCTTTTTTATAGAGTTAATATTGTACTCTAAGTTATTTAAATTGATTTCAAGCCAAGCGGCTCTATTACCATTCATTTATTCTACCTCCATCATCTTAATAGCTTGTGGTATAAACTCAACAATATCACTTGCAATAAGCGAATACTCACCATACTTTTCTTTTGCAAGATCGCCTGCAAGTCCATGCAAGTAAACTCCATACTTCGCTGCATCAAAAATAGTAAAGCCTTGTGCGATTAATGATGTAATTATTCCAGATAAAACATCACCTGAGCCTGCAGTCGCCATACCGGGATTTCCTGTATCATTTATGTATTCTTTTTTATTATCTAAAACAATTGTATTGTGGCCCTTTAAGACTACTACTACTTCGTACTTATCACTAGCAAGTTTTGCATATTTATTAGGCTTGTCTATTATTTTTTTAATATCCATATCTAAAAGTCTAGCAAGCTCTGCATAGTGAGGTGTGATTACCGCTCTGTACGCTAGTTTATGTGCATACTTCTTTAAATAATGAAGACCATCTGCGTCAATCACAAGTTTTTTATTAGAATTAACTATATCCTTATAAATTTTATCTCTATCATCAAAGAATGACCACGCTGGTCCAAGCAAAATTGCATCCATATCAGATAAATTATATACATCATTAGTTCTGATTATAGTTTCTGATAGTTTCACACTAAGTATATCTTGTATATTTTTATCTACATATAAGTATGAAAGACCGCATCCAGTCCTCATTGCTGCAAGGGACGCAAAGTAAGGTGCTCCAGTCATAGATAGTGAGCCTGCAAATATTGCAATCTTTCCATAGTCACCTTTGTGAGTAAAGTTGTTCCTCTTTTTAAAAACCTTAAAATCTTGATCAATTATATTTTTAGATGCAATATCATTAGTATTTGCCACTCTTATTGCATAATCACCATCATGTGCAATTGAGACAAAAAAATTTATACCATTCACACATGCAAATGGTATATCATTTTTTCTTTGTATAGATATATCTTTGTATTTCAATCCATCTAAATTGCCATTTAAAGCCTTAATTATTGCCTCTTTAGCAGCAAAAATTCCAGCACAAGTCTCATCAGCCTTTGCTGATGATCTTATGTGATCAACTTCTGCATCACTAAAGAAGCGATTCAAAAACTTTTTATTTTCCATTAGCTTTCTAATTTTAGATATTTCAACTATATCTATACCTATACTCATTAAATTATTCCTCTAATTTCTTCAAAACTTTCAATCTTATTGTCATTCATATATTTTTCTAAGTCATCTACAATATTTGACATTATCATAGGTTCTGTAAAGTTCATAGTCCCTACTTGCACAGCGCTCGCACCTGCCATAATGAATTCAATAACATCTTTATAATTTTGTATGCCACCCATGCCGATAACAGGTATATTGACAGCTTTAGATACTTCGTAAGTCATCCTTAAAGCGATAGGCTTGATTGCAGGTCCTGAAAGACCAGCAGTTTTATTATTAAATACTGCCTTGCGTCTAAATATATCTATGGCCATGGCATTAAATGTATTTACTAAACTTAAGGCATCAGCACCAACTTCCTCACATGCTTTAGCCATCTCAACTATATCATTAGCATTTGGTGAAAGTTTTACAATAAGTGGTTTATCTGTAATATCTCTAACCTTTTTTACTACATCCTTTGCAACGCATGTTTTTATACCAAAGGCCATACCGCCACTTTTAACATTTGGACAGGAAATATTAAGCTCTATCATTTGAGCATCTGTTTTTGATATTAATCTAACTGCCTCTAGATAATCCTCTATATTATTTCCACCAATGTTTACAAGTGTAATTATATCTTTTGATAGTAAAAAGTCTAGCTCATTATCAATAAACGCTTGAATGCCAGGGTTTTCAAGCCCAATGCTGTTCATTAATCCGCTCGGTGTTTCGAAAAGTCTTATGCCCTCGTTGCCGTTCTTTGGATTTAGTGTAAGTCCTTTAGTTGATACACCTCCAAGCTTTGAGATGTCGTAGTACTCTTCATACTCTTTGCCAAAACCGAAAGTTCCGCTCGCAGCTATAAGTGGGTTTTTAAATTCAATATTAGCTATCTTTACTCTTAAATCAGTCAATTAAAAACACACCTCCTCCAAATATTGGTCCATCTTTGCAAACACGTCTCATGCCAACCTTTGTCTTTATACTGCAGCCTCTACATGTACCAACTCCGCACGCCATTCTAGATTCCATACTAACTAGAACCTTATTCCTATTATGAGCCTTTAAAAGCAGCGCCTTCATCATTGGAAATGGTCCGCATGTATATATCTTGTCGTATTTTTCACTCTCAATTATGTCTATGATATAGCCTTTGTAGCCAACCTTGCCACTTTCAGTTGATATGTATGTATTTTCTACATATTCTTCAAAATCTTCTATAAGGTATGGATTATCTCTAAATCCGGCATAATAATCTATGTTCTTAGTAATATTTTGTATCGATCTAGCAAGGTATTTAAGTGGCGCTATACCTACAGAACCGCCAACTAAGGCAATCTTTTCATCTTTATTTGGCAATGGGAACTTATTACCTAGTGGTCCAAGCAAATATAGCTTGTCGCCCTTCTTTAAATTCATCATTATATCTGTTCCTCTGCCTACATTTGCCACTAAAAGATAGATATTGCCCTCATCATCTATGTCATAGATACTGATAGGCCTAGCTAAAAGAGGGTCTGTTCCTTGCCAAGATTTAATCATATAAAATTGTCCAGGTGCTCCTACAAATGGACCACTTACTTTTAAAACGTAGATATTGTCAACGATATGATTGTTTTCTAGTATCGTTCCCTCTTTATATGCATTTCTAGCCACAGATATCCTCCTTCATGTTTATAACAGCTTCTCTAATATATTTTGTATATTTTTTGTCATCATAATCAGCATCATCCTTATGCTTCATATGACTAGTTATGATTCCTCTTGAAGAGTTGACAACACCACCATTTAACTCGTTTAATAGCTTTTTAACAGTAGATGCCTTGCCTCCTTGAGCTCCATAGCCTGGTATTAAGAAAAACTCTCTTGGAAATCTCTTTCTTATATCATCTTGTTCTCCACTGTCCATAATATTATCTCCAACAACAAAACCCAAAGATGAGTATCCATAGTCTCCAATATATTTTTCAGCAATCTTATCAAGATTATCACCAATTATATTATACAATGTTTCGCCGTTATTTTCAAGATACTCAATGTCTAAAGCACCAGGATTTGATGTTCTTAGCAGTACGAATATTCCCTTTTTACCGCTTTCTAAGTAGCTTAGATATGGTTTTATGCTATCATAGCCCATAAACGGAGAAAGAGTTATGAAATCAGACTCAAAATCACCTTCAAAGTGTGCTTTTGCATACATTTCAGCAGTTTTTGCGATGTCGGATCTCTTAATATCTCCTATGCTAAGTTTATTCTTCTCTCTAAGGTATTCTAGAGTTTTCTTATACGCCTGTAGTCCTTCTACTCCTAGAGCCTCGTAATAAGCAATTTGAAGCTTATAAACCGCTACTAAATCATATGTTGCATCAATTATATCCTTATTAAATTTAAAAACCCTATCTGAAATACTCTCTATGCTATTTAAGTGTTCTGGTATATAGGAGAAATCTGTGTCTAAACCGACACAGATTGGACCATTTTTTTGAACTTCTTCAAATAGTTTATCAATAATCATTTTATTCTCCATAAACATGATCACAATAAGCACATTTGTACTTGCCTTTTTCTTTATCTACTAAGACAAATTTATGTGGAATATTTCTTTCGACAGAAGTTATACAGCGTGGGTTTTTACACTTGATAACTCCTTCTACAACTTCTGGAAGTGATAGATTTATCTTTCTTTCTATCTTTTCATCTTTTATAACATTCACTGTTATATTTGGGTCAATAAATCCTAGTGCAGATAAGTCTAAATCTATTTCATTTTCAATCTTGATCATGTCTTTTCTGCCCATTTTATCACTTTGTGCATTCATAATAAGAGCTACAGTAAAGTCAGCTTCTCTAAGATTTAAATATTCAAATATTTGTACACCATGACCTGCTTGGATATGATCTATAACTATTCCTTTTGAAATACTATTAATACTTAACATTATTTAACCCCCAATAACTTTGCAATTAGTGCCATTCTTATATACATACCGTTCTTAACTTGTCTGAAGTACCATGCTCTTGGATCATCGTCTACTTCAACAGCTATCTCATTAACTCTTGGTAGTGGATGAAGTATCGCTAGATCTTTCTTTGCATTTTTTAGTTTTTCAAGGTCTAGAACGTAGCTGTCTTTTAATCTTACATAGTCAGCTTCGTTGAAGAATCTTTCTTTTTGTACACGTGTCATATATAATACATCAAGGTCGTCAATTACATCTTCAAGTCTTTCTACTTCTGTATATGGTATAGACTTTTTATCAAGAACTTGCTCTTTGATATAGTTTGGTACCTTTAACTCATCTGGTGATATAAGTACAAATTTATTGCCTGAATATCTTGACATAGCCTTAATTAGCGAGTGAACTGTTCTACCGAACTTTAAGTCTCCGCATAAACCTATAGTCATATTGTCAAATTTGCCTTTAGCACTTAATATTGTAAATAAGTCTGTAAGTGTTTGTGTAGGATGTTGATGTCCACCATCTCCTGCATTTATTAGTGGTACTGTGCATGCATTGTGTCCATATTGAGGAGCGCCTTCTTTAGGATGTCTCATAGCAATTATGTCTGAGTAGCAGCTTACTGTTCTTAGAGTATCAGCTAATGTTTCACCCTTTGCTACAGAACTAGAGCCCGGCTCCGAGAAACCAATAACACCTCCGCCTAATCTTAACATAGCGGCTTCAAATGAAAATCTGGTTCTCGTGCTGGGCTCATAGAATAGAGTAGCTAGGATTTTACCGTCACAAACGTGAATAAAATCCTTTTCATTTTTTACAATTTCTTTACCTAGGTCAAATAGCTCATCAAGCTCTTCTAGGCTTAGATCCTCTGGATCAATATAATTTCTTCCCTTAAGCATAATATCCTCCCTATATTTTTTATCCTTATAATCATACTACCAACAAAAAGAATTGTCAAGAACTTTTTTTATGTTTTTTATGTTTTTTATTTATTTTCAAATTTTATGAACTGATAAGCCTCTTCTAGCTTCTTTAAAATTTCTAGTCTTATTTTTTCCTTAGTCTCATCATCTTCCTTCTTTGAGAAAAGCTCCTTAAGATATGCATACTTTAACTCCAAGTCCTCACTACTTGTGTTATCATCACTATATAAAGAACTTAGATGTGAATAATATTTAAAACTCTCAAGTTTTTCTAATGGATACGTCTGTGATAAGTAGTAGTCAATTATAAGTCTATCGTTATATTTAAAATCTTTGAAATATATTTCTTTCTTTTTTATTTTATTATTGCTAATATATGCAACAATAAGTAAATATAATATAAAGACAATTGTCATAATTAAAGTATATTTTATAAAATAATGATTCGAGTATATATCTAAGCTCCTTTTTATAATTAATCTGATTAAAACAAAGTGCAAAATAGCTCTACGCGTAGCATTACTAGCTATTAGTCTAAAGACATAGAATGTTTGTGTATCTTTAATATTAGGCCTAATAAAAATGTAATAAAAAATAAGTGACACGCTCAATGCAATGTCTAATCTGTGTACCTTTGAGATAGGTAATATTATTAAACTAAGAACTATTAAAGAAAAACTTGACAATTCTATTAAAGATCTTAGATCCAATATATATTCATTTAAGTATTGTTTGTATTTTTTCATTTAACTCACCTATTTCATTATACAATTCTTAATTATAATTTGCAAGCATTAGATAAATAAACCAATGTTAATTGTCAAATATATTAAGCTGATTTAATTTAAAAATTTGCAATAAAAAATGAGGCTTGCGCCTCATTTTTATTAGCAATTTGCATCGCTTGTTATATATCCAGCTTTTGTTAAAACTTCTTTAGCCTTATCTAAGTTGTTCTTACTAACCATTATAACTGGTCCTGTACAACCCATACCACTTTCAGCATAAATGCCTTCTTTCCAAAGTGCTTGAACTGAATCTTCTAACTCTAGTATATCAATACCAGCAATAGCTTCTTCTACTACTTCCTTTGGAGGAGCAGCAACAGCTTCTTTTGGTCCGTCATCTTTCTTTTCATTAGCTTTACTTAATGATGCAAGTATATCTTTTAAACCAGCTGCATTAGCTGCTTCAAATGTTGCCTTCGCAACCTTGTGTAAGTTACCTTTAACAAGTCCTGCAGCATAAGTTAAAGCGTTTGCTACAACAGGAACTCCTGATGCTCTAGATACTATAAGGATAGTTCTGTTAAATCCTTCACCAATACCAGGACCATATCCAAAGCCGTTAGCTTCGTATGAACCGCCTGTAGTGAATGATGAGAACATCTTCATAAGGATATTTCCAGTTAATGAGTCATTAACAACAACGTCACATGAAGCTTGTAATAAGTCATTTCCTCTCATTACATCTCCACCGTCAGCTCTGTGTGACTCAGCAAATTTAATATTAAATCCTTTATCATTTAATTGTTTGAAAGCTCTCTCAACTTGTCTAGCTCCATCAACATTTAGAATACCAAGACTTGGATCTTGATTTCCTAATGCCTTAGCTACGATTAGACCATAAATACCATTAAGAACCATTGCTTCTACTCTATGTGCAGAAGATGTTCCTGTAGTTGTTGCTATAAGCATTTCTTTACCAAAACCAGGAGTAACTGCTCTACCAACAGTTGATACTCCAATTGGGAAGTTGTAATGCATAGTAACGCATGCATCTATCTCTCCAGCATCTAATAATTCTTCCATCTTCTTATAACCTTGATCTTCATCAGAAACTTCATATTGAGTTAATTCAGTTTCTGCTTTTGGACCAATAAGAACAACTTCCATTGAAGAATCTCTAGATTGAGCAAGTTCTGCAGCTTTAACTAAGTTTTCAGTACCGTGTTCGCTACCAAAACTTGTTAAACCAACACGTACTTTTTTTCCGAATGAACCAGTTTCTAATCCATCTGCGATGTCATTAAAAACTTGTCCAATCATTTTCTTAATGTTGTCTGACATATCGTCACCTCTAATTTTCTTCAGTGAATGATTTAGCGAAATCTCTCATTGCATCTGCTACATATTTCTTAATAGTTTCTTCAGATGCTGCACCTTCTTCGCTAACCTTTCCTGGGTTCTTTTCGATTACTATAGAAACACCGTCGAATAGGTTTGTCATTCTACCTAAGAATAAGCTTCCCTTACCAACAATCATAGCTCTTTTTACTGCTCCGCTCTTGATATCATCTATAACAAATCCAAGATAAGGTGCTCCTGAAGGTATATGGCCTTGAGTTGGAGCCCAACCTTTCATACCATGTTCAACGATAAAATCAGGAAGTGCAGTTCTTTCGATTTCGCCATTCTTTACAGCTAAAGCTCCTATCATCTTAAAGTTAGCTTCAGGAACGTCACCTGCTCCAGCTGGTCTTGTTATATCTGGATTTTGCATTTCTACTGAATATTTATCTACATCTATGATTTTTAATCCAGCTTTTGTTAGTGGATTTGTAACTAAAGAAGTGATAACTGCTTGTGGTGATGAACCAGTGCCAACTGTATGTCTGCCGACAATATCAGTTCTTATTATTGGATGTTCTCCATCATTTTGAGAAACAACAAATGCAAATCCTGCAACACAGTCTTCGATTATTGGCATTTCCTTCTTAACATGGTCTCTTCCGTTCATGCCAAGTTTAGCACTAGAACCACCAGCTACTACCATTACATTCTTAAATGTTCCAGCTTGTACTAAAGAAGCAGCAGAAATTAAAGAGTGAGTTGGTGCAGCACAGAAACCTCTTACGTCTGAACCTGATGCGTTAACTAAACCAGTTAATTCTGCTATAGATTTAGCAAAGTTACCGCCACCTCTTTGATTCATATCGCCACATGCTTCTTCTGAACATTCAATCACATATTCAATTGATGCAGGGTCTATGTGGTTCTTTTCTATACAGTTTAAAGCAGCAAATATACCTGATGCTTTAACTACTAAGTTTTCAAACATTACGTGAGCAGATAAGTTTTGGTCAACATCGTGTGCTCTCTTAACACAACCTACGATTTTGTCTTCGTTCATGATTGCTTCAGCACCGTGATCATTAATTAAGCCTTCAATTTCTGCTAATTCAGTACCTTTTCCTAATCTAGCAATTAATTCATCATTGATTAGCGGATGTTCTTCGAATTCTTTTCTAACTTGATCAGTAAATTCTGAAGTTAAGAAAACTAACTCAAAAACATCTGCAACTTTCATCATACCTATAAGTTCAGATTGTGGAAGAATTTCGCCCTTAGCACCGTGTCTGTCTGCGCCAGATAGTAAGTGTTCATGCCATGGCTCAGGTACTTCTCTTAATTTTTCAGGAACATCATTACCTATATAAATTTGGTTAGGTAAATAGTTAACACAGTCTTCGAAACTTCTTAAATGTTTTGGAACTGCCTTTAGATACTCTGAATCTGGATGTAGAGTTCTTTCTGTTGTTTGTGTAGTTCCATTGTGGATTACCATATCAGGTGCTTGTAACAATACATAAGCTGCACCCTTTAATACTGAATAATTCATCCATACACCTCCGTAATATTTTTTTATTATGAATTATCTATAACATAGTATAACTATGACATAAACATAATTATGTACATCGCCCTTAATTAAAAGGGCGATTTATTATTTACAATAATTATTTATCGAAAACAGTTTGTCCATCAACTTCAGTTTCTAAAGCATGTAATGCCTTTGCAACTAGTTTTCTTCTTAGAGAAACTTCTTCATCATGATCAAGTTTTGGATCTCCAAGTGGATGTGGAATAGCTATTGTAGGAACTATTCTGTTAGCACCAACTGTTAATGAAATTGGAACTACTGTACACATGTGAACTACAGGGATTCCTGCACGTTCAATTTCTTTTACCATTGTTGCACCGCAACGTGTACAAGTACCTCAGGTACTAGTTAATATAACTCCATCAACATGGTTTTCAACTAATTCTTTTGAGAATTCTGATGCAAATTTCTTAGCGTTTGCAACGGCAGTACCGTTACCAACTGTTGTGAAATATGCATTATATAGCTTACCAATTTTACCTTCTTTTTCAAATTCTCTCATGATGTCAAGAGGTAAAACTCTGTTTGGATCTTCGTTAGCATATACAGGGTCATATCCACCGTGTGCTGTTTGAGCATTTTCACTTGTGAATGCATCTACACCTGTAATATCATATCTTCCATATTTAGAAGCTGATGATGCTTCGATGTGATCAGGGTTTCCTTTTGCACAAATACCGCCAGATGTAACTAAAGCGATAGTTGCGTGAGCCATATCTTTTATAGCTGGATTTGGATCAACTCTGTCGAAGTTAGGCATTGGATATTCTGTAACATATTCTTCGCCTTTTAACTTCTTAAGCATCATGTCAACAGCTCTTCTTGCTCCTATTTCTTCTACGAATAGATTGTATCTTACTCCTCTTTCGATGTATCCTTCTTCTGCTGGAGTACCGATCTTTTCTTTCTTAGCTAATTTAAGAGCTAATGGAGCCATGTGTTGAACAGCATCAACCATACCAGCTGCACTGTTCTTTGTGCTTACTATATATATAGATTTCTTGAACATATCAGCGCCTGGGTTTTCAACATACATACCAGTGATTGCTGGAATTCCAAGTTCATTTTGTACTGCATCTGTTATTGTAGCACAAGCTACACCGTATCTTCCTGCGTTAAATGCAGGTCCTGCGATGAATAGATCCGGTTCATATTTTTTAACCATTTCTAGTATAGCTGCTTTTGCTTCTTCTATGTTTTCTCCGAAATATGAGTCACCACATACTATAGTCGCAACAATTTCAGCTTCTCCTTTGAATTGACCATTTAAAGCCATTCCAGGACCCATTACCTTTTCTTCTACGTAAGGTTTAATATCAGCTTTTTCTTCTCCACCAACACCGGCAAAGAATTGGTTAATATAATGAACTACTCTTAATTTACTCATCATATTTCCCCCCTTTTACTAAAATTTTTGGGCACTATTTATATTGAGTGTACTCATCTCTGATATTTTTGATTTCACTAGTAATAGCATCAACGTCTAATACCATTTCCATCATTCCGATTTGTTCGTCATAAACTCCTGCATCAACACTTTCTTTAAATTCAGGTTCTAATGCATGATATACCTTAAGTCCCAACGAGACTCCGGCTAAAGGACCAGCCCATGTAGGGTCACCTGCTGTAACAGTTTCAGCTGCTAAGCCTGCTGTTTCAGCTTCTCCTCCACCAAGTAAAACTATGATGTTTTCTGCACCGTATTTATCTACGGCTTCTTTTACTCTGTTTTGGTTTTCTAGGTCCATAGCGCCAGCTGCAGTTCAGACAAAACACTCAGTAGCTGAGAATACAACTTCTGCTGGAGTTGTCTTTACACACTCTTCCATAGCAGGACCAGGAATACCGTCTCTGTCGCCAATTATAACAACTTTTGAATTTTCATTAAATATTGACATTCAAAAACTCTCCTTTCCTATTTGTAATTTTAAATTTATTATTAATTATTTGCCTCTTGCTGTTAAGTATCCAAAACCTACTTCAGAAGTAGCTCCTGTTATAGCTTGAATCTCAACTGTTACTGAACCATCAGCCTTTAATGAACCGTCAAATCCACCTGCTATTGTATCGATAAATTCAGGGTGACCTATAACTTTGTCCATCTTAGGTAGTTCAATTAATTCGTTAGCGTTACCGCCAGTAATAACTGCGTCTGCAGCCTTATCAGCGTCCGCTAATGATTGAGAAGCACCGTCTCTACCAGCGTACTCATCTGTAATGATTACAGTCTTAACGCCTTGGCCTTCAATTTTCTTACAGTTCATGATTAAGTCTGTATCTGGGTTACCAAAACCTTCTTGTGAAACAACAGCTCCATCAAGATCTAGATATCTAGCTAGCTTAGCAGTCCAGTTTGAACTTCTTTCCTTATCTGCAAGATAAACGTTTTCGTTAGTGATAATCATACCAACAAAGTTGATAGTTTTACCGTGTTCTTTGTACAATTCTTTAACAACTGGGTTGTTCATGTGTACATAAGAAGGGTTCTTATCGCATGATGATACGCAGTTACCACTAATTATAGCTCCATCAAAAACTTCAGTTGGGTATAAAATTGTAGGAACTATTTGCTTTGCATCGACTCCATAAACGTATGTGTCGTGTAGAAGTCCTTGAGATTGAAGCATTTGAACATATGCAACTCTTGGAAGTCCTTTGAACTTTTCAGCACCTTCCATTAAAGGTAGTGTTTCATAAACTTCTGTTTCATCTGGAGTCAAGTTTCTTGCTGCTTCTGCTAAGTAAGCTGCAGTCTTGAATCCACAATATCTTAGAGCTTTTTCATGTTCGTGTTGCTTTAAACCATCAATTGGTTCAGCAATAACTACAATATTGTTAGTTTTTGAGAATGGTGTATATTGAGCACCTGGGCCTGTCATGTCGACAATACCTTCTTGGAAACCAACAATTTTACCTGTTGTCATTACTGCACAACCTTTAAGAACGTTTGTTTTACCTGAACCAACTACGTCAACTTTTGATAAGATACCAGGGAATACTCCACCAGGTCCTTCAACTTTAACTCTTGGTTCAACAACATCTTTAACCGGTGTGATTCTAACACTTTCTCCCGGTCTAGCGATTTCTACGTCTACAGATTTAATGTGTTCATCTTCCTTACAAAGTTTGATAATGTCATCTTTATTTACATATAAAACACCATTTTCTACCTTTGTTTCTTGGCCGAATTGAACATCTTTAATAAGCACGTTGCCTATTTCTAGACGCATAATCTCACCTCCCTTAAAATTTTAATATATTTAACTATTTAATAGTAAATAAACTTTAGTTATATTTTTCTAACATTTCTCTAACTGATTCTTTAGTAGCGTCTTCTTTAACTCTTGAATCAACTTGAGAGCCATCTTTGTAAATAGCAATTACTGGTAAGCCCATAACTTTTTCTCCAATTGCTAATCTTCTTCCCTTTGAAATATCAAATGATGTGAATTTTACGTTTTTAAATTCATCTTCCATAGCGTGGATATGTGGCATTAAAGCTTTGCATGGTTCACATGTAGGTCCCCAGAAATCCACTAATACATAACCTTCAGCTTGTTTAACTTCTTGTTCAAAATTGTCCTTTGTTACTTCTAACATTTCAATTCCTCCTTAAATTTTATACTATAAGACTATTAGTCTCCGAAATGTTCGTTGATATACTTTTCAGCTTGTGTTGCAGCTATAGCACCATCTGCTGTTGCTGTAACAACTTGTCTTAATTCTTTCTTTCTATTGTCTCCAGCTGCAAATACTCCTGGGATATTTGTATGCATGTTTTCATCTGTTACAATGTATCCGCCTTCCATATCAAGTAAGCCTTCAACTATGTCGTTCTTAGGAGTATATCCTACGAATACGAATAGACCAAATGTTCCGTCATTTTCGTCAGCGAATATTTCACGTCTTTCTTTAGTCTTTGTATCTTCAAGTACAATGCTTGTAAGGATTCCGTCGCCCTTAACTTCAACAACAGTTGCATTCCAAATATAATCAAGTTTTGGATTCTTATAAGCTTTTTCTTTTATACTTTCAGCTGCACGTGCTTCTTCTTTACCCTTTCTATATACTAGAGTAACTTTTCTAGCAAACTTAGATAGGTACATAGCCTCTTCGAATGCTGAGTCTCCACCGCCTACTACATAAACTTCCATGTCTTCAAAGAAGTTAGCATCACATGTTGCGCAGTAGCTAACGCCTCTGCCAGTGAATTCTGCTTCACCAGGGCAACCAATCTTTCTTGGTGTAGCGCCTGTTGCAACTATAACAGTTTTGCCTTCGTAAGTTTTGTCTTTGCAAACAACTTTCTTAACCTTATCGTTAAGTTCTAGCTTTTGAACTGTATCGATTACGAATTCTGCACCAAAGCTGTCTACTTGATCTTTCATTCTCTTAATAAGGCTTGGACCTGAAGCGTCTTCAACTGAACCTGGATAGTTCGCAACTTCGTCAGTTATAACGATTTGTCCACCTGCTTTTTCCTTTTCAAGGATAAGTGTTTTAAGTCTTGCTCTTGAAGCATATAGGCCAGCTGCTAAGCCTGCAGGGCCTCCTCCAATAATAATTACATCATACATTATGATATTCCTCCTTATACTACATATTGTTTATTAACAAAATTGTCCATAAATTAAAAAACAGAAAACAAGCCACTCTTGTTCTCTGTCCATAACCTGTGAGATTCTCTTAAACAAGATTGCTCCATCGGTGCTTAAAGCTTTCCAGAGTACTGTCAAAACGCGGTTCTTTTACCTGAGACTTTTGAATATAAGTAGTGAGCTTAGATTCTTTACCCTTCGGTGACATACGTTCTCTCCCGCATCTGTCGTCCAGTCCATTACTGATTATATTATACTACAAATAGTATTAATTTGCAAGCCTTTCTACATTTAATTTTTTTATATCTGAATTAAAATCTGTTTTCTTTGCACATTAAAGTAATTATTTGAAATGTTTAAGTACATAACCAGCTATGTTGTCAGCATGGTCACCAATTCTTTCTAGATTTGATATTGTGTCTAAGAATATGATGCCTTGCTCTTCTTCGCATTCATTGCTCATAAGTCTTCTAAAATGTTTTTCTCTAAATTCTTTTTCGCAAACGTCTATCTTCTTTTCTATATTAATAATATCATATGCCATTTCTTCAGACATAGATTTGTATGCATTCATTGTTAGTGTAAATACATTAACTGTTAAGTCATACATTTCGTTAAGCTCTCTCTTTCCTTCACCAGTAAAATGTATGTCCATGTTTATTCTTTCTTCACTTAATTGAGTGATGTTTTTAACGTGGTCTCCAGCTCTTTCAATATCGTTTACAATAAAGAATAAATCGTCGACTGTTTCGTGTTGTTCTTTAGATAGTCCTGATGTTGATACCTTTACTAAATAATCTATAATTTCTTTTTGTAAGCTGTTTATAAGTTCTTCTCTTTCATATATGACTTCCATAAGCTCAATCTTTTTATTAATTAATAAGTTTCTTGAGTCTTCTATGTTTTGTAATACTAAATCATTCATTCTTGTTAATTCGTCCACAACTGTTCCTATTGCTAAACCTGGTGTAGTTAATATACGATAGTCTAGGTGAATAGAATGTTTATCTTCTTTACTGTCACTTTCTGGTATAAGTTTTTGTGCAATCTTAACCAAAACTTTGGCAAAAGGCATCATCCAAAGTACATTTATAACGTTAAAGAATGTGTGAGCCATAGCTATTTGTGTCGTAGGTGAAGCAAAAGTATTGACAACATAAGTTTCTATCGGATTCTTTAGCAATAATAAAAATACTATAGATCCAAACACATTAAAAATAAAATGTATAAATGCTGCTTGTTTAGCTGTTCTATTGGCTCCAATACTTGATATAAGTGCTGTAGTTGTTGTACCTATGTTTTGACCAAATAGTATTGGGAATGCTATGTGCATATTAATTATATTTTGTGAAGCAAGAGCTAGTATGATGGCTTGTGCTGCTGATGACGATTGTAGTATAGTTGTCATTACTAAACCAACTAGTAAGCCTAGCCATGGATTAGTTAATTTAGCCATAAGCTCTGCATATACTGGGCTTTCTCCTAAAGGCCTCATCGCTTCACCCATTGCTGCCATACCAAAGAATAATATGCCAAGTCCTAAAACAATTTCTGCATAGCTTTTTATTTTTTTCTTCTTGCCCAGCATAAATAATAAAACGCCAACAAATATTGCTATAGGTGCATATTTAGAAATATTAAGGGCTAGCATTTGACCAGTAATTGTTGTACCTATATTTGCTCCAAATATTATACCTACTGCTTGGTACAGATTCATAAGTCCTGCATTGACAAAACCTACAACCATAACTGTAGTTGCTGATGAGCTTTGTATAATCATAGTGACTACAGTACCAACTAAAATACCTAAGAATGTATTCTTAGTCAATGCTCCAATTATATTTTTTAATTTACTGCCAGCTGCCTTTTGAAGACCGTCTCCCATAAGGCTCATTCCATATAGGAATAAACCAAGGCCTCCCATCAGACCTAATAAATACTCCATACCATCACCTACACTAATTCCATAAAGTTTAGTTGCCTAAGTGCTTCATATAAAATAACTGTGCATGAATTAGCCAAGTTCAAAGACCTTTTTAAGTCTTTTATCATTGGTATTCTAATTGCTCTTTCACTGTGCTCTTTTATAAAGTCCTCCGGCAAACCAGCTGTCTCTTTACCAAAGAAGATAAAATCTCCATCCTTAAATTTAACATCTGAATATATCTTTGTAGTCTTTGTTGTCGCAAGATAAAAATTTACATTTTTGTTCTTTTCAAAAAAGTCGTTTAAGTCTTCATATGTAGTAATATCGAGATACTTCCAATAATCTAAGCCTGCCCTTTTTAAATATTTATCACTAAGCTCAAATCCAAACGGCTTTATTAAATGAAGCTTTGAATTTGTCAAAACACAGCTCCTAGCAATGGCTCCTGTGTTATGTGGTATTTCTGGCTCGTGCAAAACTATGTTAATAGCCATGAGTTTCCTCCTAAAAATATTGTTTTAAGAATTTCATTATGCCATCATGATTATTGTCATAATCCGTAATGAAATTAGCTTTTTGCTTCAGTTCATTTGTAGCGTTACTCATAGCAACACCCACTTTTGACTCTTCTATCATCTCTATATCGTTATTATTATCTCCAAATGACATTAGGTTTTCTATATCTAAGCCTAAATTTTTACATAAATATTTAAGTGATTTAGCTTTATTGACTCCTTCTGGTACAATCTCTATATTATTCGCCCAAGAACTAGATATCTTTACGCCAGAAATTTTCTTTAGCTCTGATCTAATCTCTTCAAGGCGATTTTTATTTTCTTCTACTAATAAGACTTTAAAATATGACTTGTCATTGCAAGAGTCTTTTATCTCTTCAATATTATTATATTCAACAATTTCTATGTTATCTTTTATATTCTTTGGCACTCTGGAGTATGTGTTTAATGATGTTGTGCCTTTAAGTCTATAGAATTCATTAACTCCATAGAAATGAAAATTCATCTTATTATCAGTTAAAACATCAATTACTTTTATGAAGGCTTCTGTATCTATAGGTTTTTCATAAACTCTTCTGCCCTCATAGTCAGTAACGACGCTACCGTTAGTTGCTACTATAGATGTTTTAAAGGGAAGTATATTTGCGTACGCTTCAATCGACCTGTGAAGTCTTCCACTTGAAAGAACTATATGGATCCCTTCATTGTATAATCTTTCTATTTCTACACATGTTCCTCTACTTACCATTTTTTCGCTATTAAGTAAAGTGCCATCCATATCAAAGGCAAGTATTTTTATATTCATCATGGTAACACCACCGCATCATTATTTTCACTATCTTGGTTAGAGCTATCGATATCTGCAGATTTTTCAGAAACTCTAACGATCGTATCTCTCTTTGGATAATAATTTTTAGTAAATTGTTTATTTGAGATAACTTTTCCATCTTTAGTAATAATTTTATTAGTAACTACTCTATATCCATCATATCCCTTGAAATCAACTACTCTTTCACCTGGTTTAAGACTAGGATCAACTTTTTCAATAGTTTCTGATTTAATTACTTCAACTATCTCTGATTTAAAGCTTATATCATAATCTTTCTTAGTTTTGTCACCATATACATAAAATGTTACTTTGTTTTTACTTACATTTGAGTCTATATATACAGGAAAGTCAAATTCATTTTTGAATCTTAAATTCTTTGTTCCTCTCCAAACCGCGCAATCTTGACCCTTTGGTACATAGCTAGCCGCTCTTGAGTGAGGGTGTCTTTCAAGAATTTTAACCCCAGCTCTTATAAGAGCGTTATATAGTGTTGTTGAAGTTTGACACATGCCTCCTCCTAGACCGTCCTCATATTCTCCGCCCTTTAATACATGCGCATTTTTATAACCTTTTGCTGTAGTTACATCTCCTATCGCATTATTAAAATTAAAAGATTCTCCAGGAAGCAAAAGTTTTTTTGAAACGGTATCTGATGAGACTCTTATATTTGTCTTTCTTTCGTTTGAACTAGAGCTTATATCTGTTGTAAATGATCCTATAAGGCCGTTAATCTTTTCTAGGTCTGAATGTTTCTTTTCTGGTTCTATAGTCTCAACGATCGCAACAACAGAATCTTCGTTATTGTTAATTGCATTAATAATGTCATTTTTAAGTTTTTCAGAATCCAGTGTTTTTCCATCCTTGCTTTCTGTAGAGGTTATTTTGCCATTGTTAGCGCTAAACTCAGCATTTACCGCTTCACAATTAGTCTCTTTAGCGATACTACTTACGAATTCATCCACATGTGAATAATCAATCTCTTTGTCGATGTTGATATTTAAAGCAGTTTCTTTTATTTCTTGTAATTTATTATATCTTTCTTCTAGCTCTCCTTCTCTTGCATAGTCATATGCTTCGTCTACAGCTTTGTCTAGATTCATATTTTGATCAAGATTTTTTAGCTCAAAAGTATAATTTTTATCTTCTACAGCTACATTTATTTTTTTATCTTTAACTTCGTTTTCTTTAGATACAATTATCTTTTCCTTTGCTTCATCTTTCGAAAGTCCAGATACATCAACTCCGTCTACCGTTATATATTCATATATTTTGTCACTTTTTAATGCTTCTTTCATAGCTTCAATTCTTTTGTGTTCAGTGTATTTTTTATATCCAAAATATGATCCGCCCAATATTAAAATCAAAACTATAAATAGTACTAAACCTTTTTTCATTTCTTCATTCCCTTCCTATATAAGCATATCTCTTCTAGATTACATTCTTCACATAAAGGTCTTTGTGCTTTACATACCCTTCTTCCATGGAAAATTAGAAGATGGTGTGCTAAAGACCAAGTATTCTTAGGTAGCTTTTTCATAAGTGCCTCTTCAGTATCTAATACATTGTCTTCATTTACTAAGCCGATTCTATTAGAGACTCTGAATACATGTGTATCAACCGCAATCCTTTGCTCGCCAAATGCGTTAGACAAAACAACATTTGCAGTCTTTCTACCGACTCCCGGTAGCTCTATAAGCTCCTCATATGTATTTGGAACCTTTCCATTGTATTTATGTACTAATATGTCGCAAGTCTTTTGTATGTTTTTTGCCTTGTTTCTAAAAAATCCTATAGACTTTACCATATCTTCAATCTCAGAAAGTGGTCTTTCTATATAATCAATAGGCTCTGGCAATATTTTAAACATCTTATCTGTTACTTTATTGACTTGCTTATCTGTTGTTTGAGCTGATAATATCGTTGCTATTAAAAGCTCAAATTCATTTGTAAAATGCAGCTCAGGACCTGCGTCAGGATAATCCTGACGCAGTAAGTCCAAAACTGTATTTACTTCTTTTTTATTTAATACTTTTCTCATAACTATACATCTCTTTATCTATATTTGTAATTTCAACTCTATCATCATTGTCGATAAAGTTTATAATCTTTTCAATAATTTTTTCATTATACTTACTATCGTTTGACACAAAGGAAATGCCTATCTCGCTTACTTGCCACTTGTCATTATCTGCAGCTTCGCAGCACGAAATGTTAAACCTTGACTTGAGTCTTTCAATAAGCGATTTAAGAACCATGCGTTTATCTTTTAAGCTTAAAGCATCATATATAGTTATGCTGATAAGCATAATAGTAACGAACATTATTTTAAAATGTTCATTTCCTTTCCTACTTTTTCAAATATTCTGCAAGCTTCATCTAATTGTTCCTTAGTGTGCGCAGCTGTTACCATACATCTAACTCTACCAGTTCCTCTTGGTACTGTTGGGAATACGATAGCTGAAACGAATACACCGTTTTCAAGTAATTTTCTTGAGAATTCCATAGCCTTAGCTTCTTCACCTATGATAACTGGTGTGATAGGTGTTTCACTGTGACCTGTATTGAAGCCAAGTTTGCCTAATTTTTCCTTGAAGTATTTAGCATTGTCCCAAAGTCTGTCTGTATATTCACTGCTTTCCATAAGCATCTTTATAGCTTCTGTTATTGCTCCAACTGATGCTGGTGTTAAACTTGTTGAGAATAATACTGGTCTTGCTCTGTGAATCAACCATTCGTACATAGTTTCTGATCCAGCAACATAACCACCTATACATCCTATAGCTTTAGATAATGTTCCGATAGAGAAGTCAACTCTACCATGTAGGTGGAAGTGATCAACTGTACCTCTACCGTTTTCGCCTAGAACGCCTGAGCCGTGAGCATCGTCAACATATGTCATACATTCATACTTTTCAGCTAAATCAACGATGTCTGGTAACTTAGCAATATCTCCATCCATAGAGAAAACACCGTCTGTTATAATAAGAACGTTTCTGTAATCTTTTCTCTTTTCCTTTAAAACATCTTCCAAACTATCCATGTCAGAGTGCTTAAATATAGCTCTATCTGCTTTAGAAAGTCTAGTTCCATCAATGATAGATGCGTGGTTTAATTCATCAGAGATAATTAAATCTCCCTTTTCTGTAACTGCTTGGATTGTTCCTGCATTACAGTTGAATCCAGATTGATAAATGAAAGCTCTTTCTTCTCTTTTGAACTCAGCTAGAACTTTTTCTAGTTCTTCATGGATGTCCATGTTACCAACTATAGTTCTTACAGCTCCTGAGCCAGCACCGTATTTTTCTATCGCTTCGATAGATGCTTTCTTGATTCTAGGATTGTTTGCAAATCCTAAGTAGTTGTTTGATGATAAGTTAATAACTTTTTTACCATTTAAAACAATCTCTGCGTCGTCAGGTGAGTTTAATATAGGTAATTTTCTATAAACTCCTTGATCTTTTAATTCTTGGATTTTATCTTTTAAAAATCCTAATTCATGTACATTTGACATAATACCCTTCCTTTCATTTAACTATATCATTATTATTGTCTATAATGTTTGCATTTCTAAAAAGTATACTTTTGCCACGCCACAAAGCTGACATAGCTTTGTATTTTTCTTTAAATTCTTTATTACTTAATTTAAAATCTTCTTTATAAACAAGCCCATAGTCCTGTGAAGAATGGAATTCTTCGTGATAAACTTTTTTAGCTTTTATATTGTAGGGACATATCTCTTGACAGATATCGCAGCCATAAATATATGTCTTTAAATTCCTCTTCTCAAAATCATCTAAGTCGCCTTTTTTCTGAGTAATATATGACAAACACCTTGTCATCTTCATCTTATAATTACAAAGTGCTTTATTTGGACAAGCCCTCTCGCAAATATTGCAATCCTTGCAATCAAGCTTTAGTGGTAAGTCATAAAAATCACTTCGCTCATTACCTATTATATACCCAATAAATATAAAAGAACCTAATAAAGGATTAATGATGCAAGTGTTCTTACCCAAAAATCCTAAACCTGATTTCTGCGCTAGAAGTCTCTCTATCAATGGACCTGTATCCACAAAGACATGACTTTCACTTTCTTTATTTTTGAAAAGCTCCTTATCTATCTTTACTAACTTATCCATAAATACTTTGTGATAATCATATCCATAAGATGATCTAGAAAGTAGATATGTATTTTCCTTCCTTGCTGCTTTTTTATAGTTATAGCTAAGCCCAAAGACTATAATGCTGCGTGCATTTGGAAATAGTTTTTTAGGATTTAACCTTTCTTCTTCAGTAAACTTTGTAAATTCATTAGATGCATCTCCAAGAGGCATTAATCTTTCAGTATTTGTAATTCTAAATGTATCTACTCCGTATTTCTTTATTAACTTTTTTATTTTACTATGACTTATAATCATTGAATAAAATCTAAGCTCTTATCAATAAACCTGGATACTCCTCTGTTATAATTAACAGACAATACAAGCCCTATACAAGCAAGACTTGTCAACTGGAAGGTTCCAGCATAGCTTATAAAAGGTAGTGGAATCCCTGTTACAGGTAGTATCCCAAGTATCATCCCAATATTTTGAACTATATGGAACAAAAACATTCCTAAAAAGCCTGATACCATAGCTGAACCAAAAACATTATCTGAATTTTTAGCTATATTAATCATCCTGCTTAGCATGCAATAGTACAATAATATCATTATAGCGCCTCCAAAAAATCCAGTCTCTTCTCCAACTATGGCAAAGATTGAGTCTGTATGCTTTTCTGGTACATATTTATACATATTTTGAGTGCCTTTGAAGAGTCCTCTGCCAAATAGCTTACCTGAACCCAAGGCAATCTTACCTTGAATTACCTGTCTACCTGAACCCATAGCATCTCTATTGGGATCCAAAAAGTCATATATTCTGTTTTTTTGATATTGATTCATAGAAAACCATAAAGCTGGTATAGATAGAACACCAAGTCCTATGGCATACATTACGTATCTTAAAGATATACCTTGTGAAAATAACATTATAAATATAAAAAACACATATACAATCGCAGTTCCGAAGTCTGGCTGCAATAGTATTAATAAAACTGGTAAAAATGCAAAAGCAAGTATCTTAAGCAAAACAAATGGGTTGTTTAGCTTGTCAATATTGTTCTCTATGTACTTAGCAAGTGATATTATAAGTCCTACCTTTACAAACTCGGATGGTTGAAAAGAAAATTTTGATCCTATTTGTATCCAGCTTTTAGCATCGTGAACGGACTTACCAAAAAGCAATGTTGCTATTAAAAGCAAGATGCATCCAGCATAGATAAACAAGTATAACTTGCCCCATATATTATAATCTATAAGCATTAATACAAACATCACTAATATACCTAATGCTAAAGACAAAAAGTGTGTCTTCATTAGGCTGTTTTGTACAGGCTTTGCAAATGATAATGTTGTTGAATACACCATTATAGTTCCAAAAGCAAGTAGCGCTAATATCGTTAATACTAATATTATATCTATTCTAAACTTAGGCTTTTTATTCATAGTCCTCTCCTTTTGCATACATATTTATTATAAAATAAAGGCACTTATAAGTCAAGGAATATGATGTATTATTGTCTTAAAAATTAATATAATAAGCCGCACTTTTTACTACTCGCTCAATATTTATTTCTTTGTTTTATGTACTTATATAACTGAGGAAAAAATATATTGTGCTCTAAATAAAAAAAGCCTTGCTACTCTTAATGAATAGCAAGGCATATAATCAATATTGTTATTATTCGTTATCTGCTTCTTCAGCTTTTTCTTCTTTACCAACTACTGGTACGTCAGCTGCAGCTGTTTCAGTAGTTTCTTCCTCTTCTTTTTCTTCTCTTGGCATTGATAATGAACATACAACTTCATCTAAATCTATAAGTACTTCAACATCTTTGTTGTCGCCTACTAAATCTCTTACTGTAAATGTATCATCGTAGTCCATATTTTGAACGTCTATTGAGAAGCTATCAGGTATATTTGCTGGTAAAACTTCAACTTCGATAGTGTCTAATTGTTGATTTAATACAGATGGCTGTTTTCTAATTTCATCTCTATTGATTAATTCAACTGGAACTTCAATCTTAATCTTTTCATCCATGTTTATTCCTTGGAATCCAACATGGTAGATTTGATTCTTGAATGGGTGTCTTTGAATTTCCTTAACGATAGCTGGTCTTATAGTACCATCTATGTCAAGATCAATAATGCTTGTCATACCTGCTTTTTGGTATAACATTTGGAACTCTAAATCACCTATAGTGATGTTTTCTGTTTCTTTTCCTTTTTGGAATACTGCTGCTGGTAATTTTTCATTTTGTCTAATTTTATCAACTTTATTTTTTCCTACAGCTTCACGCTTTTCTGCTTTTAATTTGTATTCAGTCATGATATCCTCCTTAAAATTTATAAATTATTTATTATCTGATTTATCTTCAGTTTTACTGTCATCTTTTGACTCAGTGTCTTTATTATCTTCTTTTGTTTCATTATCTTTGCTCTCATCTTTAGTTTCAGCATCTTTGCTTTCTTTATTATCTTTGTCTGTTTTTTCTTCTTCTTTTATCTCAGGTAAATCCATCTTCTTAATTTCTGCATTTGCTCTAAGGTCTTTCATGTATTGTACAAACTTTTGACTCTTTAACGCTTGTTCAATCTCTGACTTTAGATCATCTAATTTGTCTTTTTTATCATCAACTTTAACTATATGGTAACCCATATCTGTTTTAAATACATCAGAATATGAACCAATTTCAGTAGAATTAACTGCATTTAAGAACTCTTGCGGTAGTGATGACGCTTGAACTTCTCCCATAACTCCTCCGTTTGCAGCAGAGTAAGTATCTGTAGATTCTTTTTTAGCTAGCTCAGCAAAATCTTCGCCTGCATCTAATTTGTCATGAAGCTTTTTAGCATCTTCTTCCTTATCAGTCATGATGTGACTCAAGTTATACTTTACGAGTTTATCTTTATTCTCGTCATAGAACTTTTGAATCTCTTCATCACTTATTTTGTTGTCTTTGTAGAATGCTTCTTCTAACTTTTGTTGTTTGTATTCCTTCTTTATACTGTCTTTGATGAAATCATCCGTAATGTTTTGTTGTTTCAAGAATTGTTCGTATTGTTCTTTTCCGCCCATATCCTTGATAGTTTGTTCATACATCTTGTTAACTTCATCGTCACCAATCTTAATCTTCTTCTTGTCGATTTCTTGATTGATAAGTTCATCTACAATAAGTTTTTCTAGTATATTCTCTTTAAGCTTATCCTTAAATGAAACACCGTCTTTATCAGTTTTCTTTAATGCTTCTTCTCCAAGTTGTTGCTTATACATACGTTCATATACTTTGTAATTTTCGGTGAACTCTTTTTCTGTAATTGCTTTTCCATTAACAGTTGCTACTGCACCTTCTTCAGTCTTTTTGCAAGATACTGAAAACATCATTGTCAATATTGTTAATGCAAGCAAAACAATTTTAAAATGTTTCTTCATTATATCTCCCCTTAAATTTTACTCATAGAGTTATTATATATCCTTTTGAAATATTTTTCAAGCTTTTTTTATATATTTACTGCTTTTAAGTAAAATTAATATATCTTTTATAAGTTTTATTTTGTCATCGTCTAGTATGGAGACTCTAATCACATTCATATATCTCTTGTTAATATAGAGCCTGTTCTTATACTTCTTATATATATCAGCTATCCATTGTGGATCTATGACCTTATCATTAAGAAACTCTATCCTAATATCTTCACCCGCTTCGTTGATTGATGTTATCGAAAACTCTTTTGCCATAGATCTAAGTTCGCTAATATCTATTAGGTTTACAATGGACTTTGGAATATCAGCAAATCTATCGACTATCTCGTCAATAAGTTCGCTCTTCATTTCTTCATTCTCAACAGCGGCTATCTTTTTATATAAGTCCATCTTAACATATTCGTCTGGAGCAAAGTCATCCGGTATATAAGCATCGACGTTAATATCGACTCTTGTATCGATGTCCTCTTTCACCTCGTAGCCTCTTAACTTTTTGATAGCAAGGTTTAAGTACTTTATATATAAATCGTATCCAATAGCTGCGATGTGACCGTGTTGTGAAGTGCCTAATAAGTTGCCTGCGCCTCTTATTTGTAAGTCTCGCATAGCAATTTTATACCCACTTCCGAGCTCTGTAAACTCTTTTATAGCTTTTAGTCTCGCTTCTTGTGTTTCAGTTAAAACTTTGTTTTCCTTATAAGTGAAATAACCATAGGCGATTCTATTCATCCTGCCTACTCTTCCTCTTAGCTGATAAAGCTGACTAAGGCCCATGTTCTCTGAGTTATATACTATTATGGTATTTGCATTTGGAATATCAAGGCCAGTCTCTATAATTGTCGTTGAAAGAAGGACATCATACTTATGATACATAAAATCAACCATTACCTTCTCAAGCTTTGCTTCGCTCATCTGTCCATGACCAACAGCAATCCTTGCTTCTGGCACTAATGTTTTTAGTTCATTATACATTTTATCAATATTTTCTACATTGTTAAATACAAAGAAGACTTGTCCGCCTCTATCCATCTCTTTAAGTATGGCATCTCTTACAAGGCTTTTGTTGTATTCGAGAACATATGTTTGTATTGGATATCTATCTTGCGGTGCTTCTTCTATAACAGACATACTTCTTATCCCAGAGAGTGCCATGTGCATGGTTCTTGGTATAGGAGTCGCAGACAGTGATAATACGTCAACATTTTCTTTTAGCTTTTTAATCTTTTCTTTATCTCTAACCCCAAACCTTTGTTCTTCATCTATGATTAGTAGCCCTAAATCTTTAAATCTTACATCTTCAGATAAAAGTCTGTGTGTACCAACAACTAAGTCTATACTATGCGTTTGTAATTCTTCAGCAGTCTTTTTAAGCTCCTTGCTCGTTCTAAAACGTGACATCATCGCTGAGCGTATAGGATATTTATTAAATCTTTCAAGTATTGTCTCATAGTGCTGCTGACAAAGTATAGTTGTTGGGCACAAGAATGCAACTTGCTTGCCATCCATGATTGCTTTAAACGCAGCTCTCAGTGCGACCTCAGTTTTGCCGAAGCCAACATCCCCACACAAAAGTCTATCCATAGGCTTATTGGATTCCATGTCCTTTTTAATTTCGATAATAGATTCGAGTTGTCCCTTCGTCTCCTCATATGGAAAGGCCTCTTCAAAATCTTTTTGCCATGGCGTATCCTTAGAAAAAGCAAAACCTTCTTTTTCCTTCCTAATAGCATATAGTTCAACTAAGTCCTCAGCCATCTTCTCTATAGCCTTCTTTGACTTGGACTTTTGTTTTATCCAATCATTAGTAGATAGTTTATTTATCTTGACGTCTTTACTATCCTTGTCAGAAAACTTTTGTATCCTATCCATCTGGGCTATAGGAACATAAAGTTTATCTTCGCCTTTGTACTGTATGTATAAAAAGTCTTTCTTAGCGCCAAGGACTTCAAGCTTAACTATGCCTTTATATATACCAACACCATGATCTTCGTGAACTATATAAGTTCCTTCTAATATATCAGAAATATCAAGTTTCTTAGAAGATTTCTTCTTTCTAATTTTTTCTTTTTGTGAGCCATAAATATCGTTTTCTGATAAGACTATAAACTTATTCTCATTAAATATAAAGCCTCTTGTAGATGAATCATTTCTCAATAACAATTGACCTGATAATATCTTATCTTCTACTTCACTCTCTTGAATGAACCCTATGTCATTATCTTTAAACAATGAATAAATCCTATCATACCTTTCTATATCTTTTATAGAAAGAAGTATTTTGTAGCCTCTATGCTTATAGTGTTTTAAGTCCTCTAATAAAGCATCATACTTTGCATTGTACTTAGTAACGGAGTTTAAGTGCAAATTATATATGGCTTCAGGATTAAAATCTTTCGTATTTAATAAAATATTTGATAATAAAACTAATTTTCTATCCTTAAATTTATTCAAAACATCATTATAAGACATGATGGCATTAAATTCTTTAAGAAGTATCTCGCCATTCTTATATAAAGACTCCATCTCTTGAGAATGAAATTTTGTGTACTTCTCATACTCATCTTCAAGCCTTTTGCTTTCATCTAAGTATACATAAGTGTTGTCATCAAAGTAATCAAATATACTTGACTTATACTTATCAGGGATATATCTTAAGAGCAAGGATCTGTTCTTATCATAGCTATCCTCACTTAATAACTCAAAATACTCTTTGAATTTTTCATTCATAAGCGAGTATGAGCTCTTATTCGTTTCTTTAGTCTTGTCAAAGTCCTTCTTTAAATTATCAATGATGCTTTTTTTATATTCATCAAGGATAAGTATCTCTCTTGCCGGATTAATAAGTATTTCTTCGGTAGTGGCAATAGTCTTTTGCGTATCCTTATCAAATATTCTTATTGAATCAATCTCATCAGAAAAAAACTCTATCCTAAATGGCATATCAGAAATCGAGTCATAGATATCTACAATAGAGCCTCTAAGGGCAAATTCACCTTTATTAGATGCTATACTTGCCCTTTTATAACCAAGCTTAGTTAAAGAACTAATTAAGTCATCAATATTAACAACTTGATTAGTCTTTAATTTAAAACTTAGGCTCTTATAGATATCTTGACTGATAAGCTCTTCATCGAGAGTCTTTACATCCATTATCAAGATAGAGTTTTTGTTCTTGAGTACAGACATAAGTGTCTGTATTCTTGAATATTCAGTTTCTAAAGAGGAGTCGCTAACATTGTAGAAAAGCATCTCCCTCTTCTTTAAATAATAAACATTTGCATGAGAATTTTTTAGATCCTCATATAGTCTTCTTGCTCTTGATTCATCATAAGTTATGATGATTGAGCTAGTGTCACTTTCATCTTGGATAGTTTTAACACTTACACCTATAGCTTCTTCAACAAGACCATTAATAAAGATTGGACTTAAGCCATTTTTAATATCCTTAATTATATCTTTGTATTGAAAAGCTAATAAGCCTTTTTGTAAAATATCCATGTTACACCTATTTTCCGTTATACATATTCATCGCATAATCTTCGCCTTTATCCAAGATGCAAAGACACGCCTTAGCAGCGTTTATATACGTTTTTTCAATATCTACTTTTTCTTCTTTAGAGTATCTAGACAGAACAAAGTCTGCCAAATCAAAATGTTCTGGTTTATTGCCCACACCAATCTTTACTCTAGTAAATTTATCGTTGTTAAGCTGATAAACAATTGACTTTAAACCGTTGTGTGTGCCAGCACTTCCTGACTTTTTTATCCTAAGCGTAGCAAAATTTATATCGATATCATCAACTATTACAATTAAATCTTTGATATTGAGTTTATAGTATGCCATAAACTCTCTTATTGCTATACCGCTCTCGTTCATATATGTCATAGGCTTCATTAGATAAAGCTTATCTCCATTATATGTCGTGTAACCAAATTGTGCATGAAACTTAGCATTGTTTAGCTTAAGATTTAACTCATCTGCTAAGATGTCAATCGTTTCAAAACCAGCATTATGCCTAGTTCCGTCAAAGCGATCTCCAGGATTGCCTAGTCCTACTATGAGTTTCATTAATCAAATATCGAGCTTATTGATTCGTTGTTATGAATTCTTTCGATTGCCTTAGCTAGTTGATCAGCTATGCTTACAACTTTGATTTTATCAGTAACATTGCCTATGTTTAGAGGAATTGTATCAGTTATAACAAATTCTTCAAGCTTACTAGAAATAAGTCTTTCAATAGCAGGTCCTGACAATACACCATGAGTTGCGCAGCCATAAACTTTCTTTGCTCCGCCCTTTTCAGTTAAATATTCAGCAGCATGGCAAATAGTTCCTGCTGTATCTATGATGTCATCAACTAAGATACAAGTTTTGCCTTCAACGTCGCCTATAACGTTCATAACTTCTGATACGTTTGGCTTTGGTCTTCTCTTTTCAATTATAGCGATAGGAGCGTCTAATTCATTAGCAAAATTTCTTGCGCGAGTAACTCCGCCAAGGTCTGGTGAAACTACTACTACATCATTAAGATTCAATGACTTGAAGTATTCTGCTAAGTGTTTGATAGCTGATAGATGGTCTACTGGTATATCAAAGTAGCCTTGGATTTGTCCTGCATGAAGGTCCATAAGAACAGCTCTATCTGCTCCTGCTTTTTCAATTAGATTAGCAACTAATTTAGCTGTGATTGGTTCTCTTGGTTTAGTCTTTCTGTCTTGTCTCGCGTATCCGTAGTATGGTATAACAGCGTTGATTCTGCCAGCTGAAGCTCTCTTGCATGCATCAATCATGATTAAAAGCTCCATAAGATTATCGTTAACTGGCTCATGTGTTGGTTGAACGATAAATACATCTGCGCCTCTTACTGTTTCTTTGATGTTAACAGCAATCTCTCCATCTGAGAAATGTGTTACTTCTGAATCAATAAGTTCAGTGTTCAAGTGCTTACAAACATCTTTTGCTAATTGTCTGTTAGCGTTTCCTGTTAATACTTTTAGTTGTCCTAGAAATGAATTCATTTTTCTTCCTCCATATTTTTTTTATTTTTTACCCAATCTATCTTATCAACTTGTCTAGCTCTCGCTATAGACAAAGAATCCTTGATAACAGTTTTAATTATTGTTGAACCAGCAGCCACATAAGCGTTTTCTCCTATCTCTACTGGCGCCACAATATTAGAATTACTACCGATAAAGGCGTTGTCCTCAACCTTCGATCTATGCTTATTCTTACCATCATAGTTTGCAAATATAACACCGCAGCCTATATTGACATTGCATCCTACATCAGCATCACCTATGTATGCAAGATGACCAGCTTTAGTTCCATCGCCTAGGCTAGCGTTCTTTATTTCAACAAAGTTGCCAACCTTGCAGTCCTTACCTATCTTTGATTTTGGTCTTAGGTGTGCATTTGGTCCTACCTTTGTTCTTTCATCTATAAAGGAGTCTTCAATAAGCGAGCTTTCAATTATAACATCCTTTGCAATGTGCGAATTTATAATTCTTGTATGTCCATATATCTTAACATTGTCTTCAATTATTGTATCCCCTTCAAGAGTAACATCTGGATATATCTCAACATCTCTACCAATCTTAACATTCTCTTCTATATATACATTAGATGGATTTCTAAAGTAAACACCTTCTAGCATCCACTTAGTAATTATCTTCTTTCTTACAATCTCTTCAATTTTGGATAAATCCAATTGATTGTTAACGCCTAAAGCAATGTTTTGATCTGTACTTATATATGCGTCAACTTTTTTATTTTTGCTTAAAAGATAAGCAACTGCATCTGTTAAATAATATTCCTTTTTAGCATTATCATTCTTTAAATTGTTTATAGAGTCTAAAAAGTCTTCACCTTTGAAACAGTAAATGCCAGAGTTAACTTCATTTATTTTTAGCTCATCTTCATTAGCATCCTTTTGTTCAACAATTTTACTAAGATTATTATCTTTGTCTCTTACTATCCTTCCATAACCATCACAATTGTCTAAGATTGCACTTAAAATTGTAAGGTTGTTGTTCTTGTCTTTATGGAAACTAAGAAAATCTTTTAAGACTTCTTCGTCAACCAATGGTGTGTCTCCAAAAATAACTAGTACATTGTCATCATAATTGATATGGCTCTTAGCAAGTGAGGCCGCATAACCAGTTCCATATGGTTCGCCTGGACCCATCTTTTGTTCTATAAACTCAATGCTCTTATCAGACGAGAATTCTTCCATAACCTTATCTTTGTTGTTGCCAACTATCAGATATCTCTTATCGAAGCCAGCTCTTTCTGTAGCGTCTAATACATATTTTAGCATTGCTTTGCCATTAATCTTGTGCAGCACTTTGATTAGAGAAGATTTCATTCTAGAACCTTCGCCTGCAGCTAAAATTATAGCTTGATTCATTAGATTATATCCCCTTTCCAATTACCTTTTCTATATAAAATATATCCATACAACGATGTGAATAAGTTTGACAAACTCATAGCAAGCCATATTGCAATAGGGCCCATCATCAGTATATGTTTGAATACTAATATCATAGGTATTCTTAAAACCCAAAGTCTACCAAGAAGCATCTTCATTGCAAGATCAGTTTTACCCGAGCCTTGAAATAGTCCTTGATAAACGTTGTATAGACCCATGCAAAAGTTCGTTATCAATATGAAAAATAAGAACTGCTTTGAAAGATACATAAGATTTTCGCTTGCATCTTTTAAGAATAGCGCCAGCACTTGATCTCTAAATATCCATACTATTATTGAGCCTAAAACGCATATTACATTTGACATCTTACATGCAGTCCTAAAGGCCTCTTTAACTCTATCAAAGTTCTTAACACCTTTATTCTGACCGACAATACTTACTATTGATTGACCTATACCTCCTGGTGGTTGCGATATGATAGATGTAACCCTGTTTATTGTTACAAAGGCTGTTAATGCGTCTTGACCATATGATAATACAAATGTATTAAGTATTATAAAGCCTACTGCCTCACCAGATTGGCCTATGCATGATGGAACTCCTATGGATATAATCTTCCTACATGCAGAAGCATCAAAGCTATATTTAAATACATTAAGATTAATTAATCCTTTTTTATAAGCAATAATTATGATTGCTATAGCCATGAATGCTTGTGAGATTATAGTAGCAAGCCCAGCTCCCTTTATGCCCATATTTAAACCACGTAAACCTATAAAAGGTATCTCTTCGTATATGAATACAGGGTCTAGTAGCATATTAATTATTGTTGATATACCACTAATTATTGTTGGAGTTCTTGTGTCACCAGCTGACTGAAATATTGAGTTTGTTGAAAAGAAGAAAAATACAAAGGGGCATCCTAAATACAGTATATCTAGGTAAGCCTTACTTTCTTCGAATAATTTTCCTTCTGCTCCCATCAATCTTAATATTGTTGATGAGCACAATAAACCAACACTTACAACTATTATAGACAGCAGTGCTGTTAATATATAAACATTTTCTTTGTATGTTTTTACTCTTTGAGCATCACCTCTTCCCATAAGCTGAGAAATGATACCTGTTGATGCTATTGATAAACCCATACCAATAGATATAAATAAGAACATAACTGGCCAAATAAATCCAGTCGCAGCGAAACTTATCTCACCAATGCCCGCTACCCAATATGAGTCAACTAGATTATATAGCGTTTGTATTATATTGTTTAAAACTATGGGTGTTGCGAGCGTTATTATTGTCTTTTTCATGTCACCATGAAGTATTAAGTCTCGTCTTTCTTCTAAATCTATGGTTTTCATTATTTCCCCTATTTTTTAAGTAAGTATATTAGTGCTCCTAATCCAATTAATGAATATAAATATATAAACGGTGTATTTAAAAATATTAGAAGAGCGTTTAATCCAGTAAGCACAGCTGTTATAAACATAGATGCCATACCAGCCCAGAAATATCCTTTTTGACCATTCTTAATCTTTGTAAAATCCAATGAGAATGGTATATTCTTTAGTAAAAGATCTGAAGAGATAACGCCTGATAGCATTATAAATATGATTGGATTGATGTAGTCAATAAACCAAGCATTTTTTACAAATAATGACATAAGCATCGCATCTATCAAAACTGGCACAAATATAAAGGAAAATAATCCTCCCTTTTTTACACCATTTTTAAATTCTTTAAGTCTTAGATTGCCTGTGATTAAATGTATTATTGATGCTTTATAATTTGTAGCATAATTTAAAATTTGCCAAATGCCCATAGCCATTATAGATGACATGTAATTAATTAAAGTCACGAACCTCGCATGATCTTTTAAAACCATATCAGCCATTGGGTCGCTGCCCTTCTTAAACGCAGCAAATAGAAAGATTAGTGGATAAACAATTATCATAAGTGATATAGAGCCTAATTGAAATTTTAGTTTTTCATCAGAGCCCTTCATCCAAAATACCATGTTTACCCCAGCTCTTTCCATATCGTTCTTGGCAAAAAACTTATTTGTTAACCTTTGTAAAAAGCTTGTCTTTTTATTTATTATAACTTTGTCTTTCTTTGATAAAATTTCTTCAAAATCTTTCGATATAGCTGTATTTATAGCTATAAATCCAATGAAAAATACAATTAATAATACTGTATAAATTATATTTATGGTTTCAAAATTGCCATATAGTAATTCAAACGGCCCTGTGAACCACATTGGTATGAATAAATATTTAAAAGCTTCACTTGAAAATATTTTTATTGCCATTTCTTTATCAACAATGTGTCCAAAAACTTGAAAGCCTATCATAAGCACAACAAAGATCAGTACTTGAACTGTTGTTATTATAGACTTTATATTAAGATTTTTAAATATTTTAAATAATGCATAGTAAAATATATATTCAAACATTACGAGACTTACAGATAACATAAATACTTCTACTAGCAGTATTGGAGCTTCTTGCGGCCTTTTTACGATTGTAACTAAAAGCGCTGGACCAAACATAATTAAGGCTAATTTCACTACATATATGATTAGTGATATTAACCTTGCTAAATTTACTTCTCTTTCGCCAACAGGCTTAAAAAGTAATATATTTCTGTCTCTTGTGTCTATAAGTACTTCAGTAAAGTCAACTATAATACCTGCAAAGAATAAAAACATACCAACAGCGAATAAAGCTGTATACCTTGTCTTTATGTCCTGTGCTCCATAACATATTCCAGCTAATATTAGTCCATATATTAAGAATAATATATAGCCTCTTTTGAAAAAATTGCTATTTTGAAAAAATTGTGATAATTTACTCTTGCTCTCTTGGCCTGAAAAGCTATTGGAAAAGGCAGATGTTCTTCTGCTTTCCATGATAAGCTTAGCCTTAAGTATTGCTCTAAGCTTATTATAATCAACTCTAAGACCATTAAAAAGTGGTTTAAATAAATCAAGCACCTTTAGTGAGAATAATTTAAACATCACTCTCACCTATGGCTTTAACAAATTCTTCTGCTAACTCTTTGTGATTAGTAAAACCAGTTACTTCATTGAAGATATTTTCAAGTGACTCATCACTATCCTCATTATTATTAAGAGTCTTTTTAATATTATCTATGCTGTCATTTAGTATAACTTTTCCATTTTGTAAAAGTATGATCTTGTCAGATAGTTTTTCAACAACTTCCAATATATGTGATGAATAAAATATTGTCTTGCCTTTATTTTTAAGTGAGGCAAGAATCTCTTTGATAACTAAAACCGAGTTTGCATCAATGCCGCTAAGTGGCTCATCTAGAAAGACTATGTCGGGATCATGTAGTAGTGATAAGACGAATAGATACTTTTGTCTCATACCCTTTGAAAAAGATGATATTTGTGAATCCATCACGTCTTTCATTTCAAGCACTTCTAGCATAGTTTTAGCTCTTCTAACTGCACTTTCTACATCAATTTCATATAGTGCTGCATTTAGTTCTATATTTTCAATTGCTGTTAAGTTCTCGTAAACCTCGCTAGCTTCGGGAACGTAACCTATCTTCTTCTTATAATCAAGTGAGTCTTTAATATTCTTACCAAAAACAGAAACATCTCCAAAGTAGTCTCTGTTAAGACCCATAATTATCTTGATAGTTGTTGATTTACCGGCGCCATTGGGTCCAATGTAACCAATAATCTCTCCAGAATTTACTGAAAAGTTTACATCTTTTAAAATTTCCTTTCCATCGAAAGCATTTGATAAGTGCTCTACTTTTAATATTTCCATACTGCCTCCTGATGTCTACTACTTATTATTTATCTTGAACTAGATCTAATATATATTCTTTAAAATCCTTACCGTTAACTGTAACTGCTCCTGTTCCTCCAAAGATATCAACATTGATCTTGAAGAAGTTTACTACTATAGTATTACCATCTATATACTTTTCTTCTAAATGTCCAGGAACAAATATTAACTTCTTATCAGCGTTAACTGCATCAAGATTAAGTTTCTTGATTGGTTCAACCATCATGTTAACAACGCTTAAATCTTCTGTCATCCACATATTGTTATTCCAGAATTTCTTTTCTTCCTTTGTAGCGTTATTTAAAAGTTCTTTGTTAGAAATTGCTGAAAGAACTTTTCTTACAGATTCCTCATTGAAGCCTTCGCAGTAAGTGTACTTCATTTCATCTCTATCTGCTACGCTTCTGATATAATCTTCAGAAACCTTTTCTCTCTCTGCAATGCTTTGCCAAAATACAAGCATTAATTCAATTACCTCTGTGTTAATTTTTACTGACATATTAATCCTCCTTAATTTCTATGGAATCGTCATTGATAATAATTTTTCTTTGTCTATACAAAATGGCGATTGCCCTTTTAAATGATGACTTACTCATATTGAAAATTTTCCTAATATCATCAGGATCACTCTTATCTGCGTAGTTCATCTTGCCTTTATTCTTTAATAATATTTCATACACTTTTAATGAATCACTCTTGTGTTCATCGTATGCTGACTTTTCTAATTTAGTGCTCAATACAAGTCTACCGTCTTCATGAACGGTTTGTACTCTAAACTTCATTCTCTCTCCAAGTTCGTAGTCATCACATACATCTTTCTTTTGAACCATGGCCTCATATTTGTCTTCAATGGCTACAAATAAACCAAATTCTCTGGATATGTTGTAGATAATACCATCTACTATATCTCCCTTTTTAAAATTAGTACTTCTTTCTAATGTGTTTCTAATCTTCATAGTTGTCGCAAGTCTACCCGACTTGTCAATATAAAGTTTAACTAAGACCATAGCACCAACTTTTGGATCTCTTATTGCTTCAGAGAACGGTAGTAATACATCTTTATCAAGACCCATGTTTAAAAAGTAACCTATCCTTGTCTTGCTGACTACTTTTAAATTTTTTATCTCGCCTACTTCTATGTATGGCAGCCTAAAAGATGATATAACTTTGCCATCAAGTGGATAGTTAAATATCTTAACAGTGTCTCCTACGTCATATTTTTTATCATCAGACCTCGCATGATAAGTGTTTTTATCTAGGTCTTCAAGAATATAATCACTGCCACTGTGCTTAATTACTTTTGCTTCAATTGTTATTCCTAACTTGTTCATTTCTTACCTCTTCATAAAATTTCACAATGATTATATCATAAAAGATCATTTTTTTCAATAAAAGTGTGGTATTCAAACAATCTAAAAGAAATAATACCGTGCATGAAAAACACCTCTAGTCATAGAGGTGCTAATCTTATTTGTCTCTATATGCCACCATGATGTCTTCAAGTATCTCAGGTGATGTTCTTGGTGTATATGATAGGCAGTTTGCTCCTGCTCTAATTGTTTCTAATATATGTTCATCAGTATGTCCGCCTGTTGCTATTATAGGAAATTTTTCTCCTACTATAGACCTAGCGTGTCTTATTAAATTTGCAGTCTCTTTTCCTCCTGCTATGTTAAGTATTCTAGCTCCAGCATTAATCTTGCCTTCAATATCATCATTAAAAGATGCGATGGATGCAATAACAGGTATGTCTATATACTCAGACATCTCTTTTATAACCTCGTTTTTCATAGGTGCATTTACAACGACGCCAAAAGCTCCATTAAGTTCTGCTTGAAAAGCTATCTGTATGCTTCTTTGGCCTGTAGTTAATCCTCCGCCTACTCCAACAAAAACTGGTCCTGGTGATACATCTAGTATGGCCTTCGTTATTGATAACTCTGGTGTGAATGGATAGACAGCTATAACTCCATCTGCATTGGTGTTTCTAATGATGGCAACATCTGTTGAGAAGACTAAAGACTTTATTCTTCTGCCCATAATGTTAATGCCAGAGCATCTATATACTGCTTCAGGAACCTTTTGTACGTGTCTTCTAAGTACTGTATCGACACTCGGTATATACTTTTTTTCTTCGTTATTCAAATCTCTCAACCTCTTTATCTGTTTTAAAATTAACTGTAAAGAACGCTCCAACTATGATAGGTGCGTAGAATGTAAATACTCTCCACAGTATTACTACTATGGCTACTGATGAAATGTTCTTATATAGTGGTCCAAATATACTAAGAAAAGCTCCCTCCGCTCCTAATGCTGCTCCTGGAAGTGGAACATAGCCAGATATAAGTGCAACCATGCATGCAGCGCACACACTTAGGACTATATCAGGCGTTTGTCCTCCAAAAGCTGAGAAAACTACATGTGGTATTGACCATAGTGATATGTTTTGAAGTGCTACAAAAATCGCACAAGGAAGTAATTTATATAGCCCCTCTCTTTTATAAACTCTAAATGAGTCATAAAATGAGTCTATCTGTCTATCTAGCTTTTCTATCTGTTCGACAGGATTCTTCTTGTTAAATAATTTTACAATTTTAACTATAAACTCTTTACTCTTTCTTGGAAATATGATTACTGTTGCAATTAAAAACGTTACTAAAACGCTTAGTGCAACGCCAAGTATCATCATTAATCCCGTAAACCAGGTTTTACCTAAATTATGATATGAGTAATATATTGAGAATAATCCAAGAACTAGTGT